>NZ_JARBCJ010000144.1:0-8993 GCF_028803055.1 Mumia sp. | reverse complement strand
AGGATGTGTACGACACAGACCATCCCTCATGAGGAGTCCGTAGTGGCAAGCATCGAAGCGGTCGGAGCACGAGAGATCCTCGACTCGCGCGGCAACCCCACGGTCGAGGTCGAGGTCGCCCTCGACGACGGCACGATCAGCCGGGCGGGGGTCCCCTCCGGCGCCTCGACCGGCAAGTTCGAGGCGGTAGAGCTGCGAGACGGAGGCAGCCGCTACGGCGGCAAGGGCGTCCAGAAGGCCGTCGACGCCGTCAACGAGGCGATCCGCCCGGACATCATCGGCCTCGACGCCGACGAGCAGCGCTACATCGACCAGACGCTGCTGCGCCTGGACGGGACCCCCAACAAGGGGCAGTACGGCGCCAACGCCATCCTCGGGGTCTCGCTCGCCGTCGCTCGGGCGGCAGCAGACTCGGCGGGCCTCCCGCTCTTCCAGTACGTCGGCGGCGCCAACGCGCACGTGCTCCCGGTGCCGATGCTCAACATCCTCAACGGCGGCGCCCACGCCGACACCGACGTCGACATCCAGGAGTTCATGATCGCGCCGATCGGTGCGAGCAGCTTCGCGGAGGCGCTGCGCCAGGGCGCGGAGGTCTACCACGCGCTGAAGTCGGTCCTGAAGTCCGACGGGTTCGCGACCGGCCTCGGTGACGAGGGCGGGTTCGCCCCCAACCTCGGCTCCAACCGGGAGGCGCTCGACCTCATCGCCAAGGCGGTCGAGACCACCGGCCTCAAGCTCGGCACGGACATCGCCCTGGCGCTCGACGTCGCCGCCTCGGAGTTCTTCAGCGACGGCGGCTACCGCTTCGAGGGCGCCACCAAGACCGCTGCCGAGATGACCGCCTACTACACCGAGCTGGTCGAGTCGTACCCCATCGTCTCGATCGAGGACCCGCTGGACGAGGACGACTGGGAGGGTTGGACGGCCATCACCAGCGAGCTGGGCGGCCGGGTCCAGCTCGTCGGCGACGACCTGTTCGTGACCAACTCCGAGCGCCTCCAGCGCGGGATCGACGAGGGCGCGGGCAACGCGCTGCTGGTCAAGGTCAACCAGATCGGCACGCTGACCGAGACGCTGGACGCGGTGGACCTCGCCCACCGCAGCGGCTACCGCTGCATGATGAGCCACCGCTCGGGCGAGACCGAGGACACCACGATCGCCGACCTCGCCGTCGCCACGAACTGCGGCCAGATCAAGACCGGCGCCCCGGCACGCTCGGAGCGGGTCGCGAAGTACAACCAGCTCCTGCGGATCGAGGAGCTCCTCGACGACGCGGGCACGTACGCCGGTCGCGCGGCGTTCCCGCGGCTGAAGGCCTGACGCGGTGCCGCCGACGTCGCGCCGCCCGTCCTCGAGGCATCCGGGCCGCCGGCCCGGTGCCGCCCGCCGAGGACGCGCCGCGACGCCGGCGGCGGCCGAGGCCGTCACCACGTACGGCTCTCCGCGGATCACCCGCCGGATGGCGGTGCTGCTCCTGGTGCTTCTCGTGCTCGCGATCTCCTACGCCTCGAGCCTGAAGGCGTTCCTCCAGCAACGTGACGCACTGGCGACGACGCGGGCCCAGATCTCGGAGTCCAGCGCCGCGATCGAGCGGCTGGAGAAGGAGAAGCTCCGCTTCGACGACCCGGAGTACGTCGAGCAGCAGGCGCGCTCGCGCTTCGGGTGGGTGATGCCGGGAGAGATCGGGTTCACCGTCCTCGGCCCCGACGGAAAACCCGTCGGCAAGGGACCCGAGCTTCCCGACGCCCCGCCCGCGGCCAGTCCGGGCCCGCAGTGGCACGAGACGCTGTGGGGCTCGGTCGAGGTCGCCGGCGGCGTGCCCGACAAGACCACTCCGACCCCGAGCGACGAGGTCGTGACCCCCAAGATTCAGGACGAAGGCCAGTGATCGACCGACCTCCCAGCCAGGCTGACCTCGACGCGATCCAGGCCCAGCTCGGCCGACCACCGCGAGGCGTGGTCGCGGTGGTGAGCCGATGCCCGTCCGGTCATCCGAACGTCGTCAAGACCGAGCCGAGACTGCCCGACGGCACGCCGTTCCCGACGTTGTTCTACGTCACCTGCACCCGCCTCAACGCGATGATCGGCACCCTCGAGGCGTCGGGACTGATGCGGGAGATGAGCGAGCGCCTCACCGAGGACGACGAGCTCGCCGCGGCCTACGCCCGCGCCCACGCCTCCTACCTCGAGGAGCGCGAGGCTCTCGCCGAGGTGCCCGAGATCCACGACGTCTCCGCAGGCGGGATGCCGACCCGGGTCAAGTGTCTCCACGTCCTCGTCGGGCACGCGCTCGCCAAGGGACCCGGCGTCAACCCGCTCGGCGACGAAGCCGTCGTGCTGCTCGGCGACTGGTGGACGGGGACGACCTGCGACGGACCCGGAGAGCCGCCCGCTCAGCTCGCCGGCGCTCGGGAGGTCCCGTGAGCGTGAGCCGGGTCGCCGCGATCGACTGCGGCACCAACTCCATCAGGCTGCTGGTCGCCGATCTGGACCGTGAGGCGGCGACGGCGACCGATCTCGTCCGACGGATGGAGATTGTCAGGCTCGGGCACGGCGTCGACCGGACGGGGAGGCTCGACGAGCGTGCCCTGGAGCGGACCTTCGCGGCGTGCGAGGACTATGCGCAGGTGATCGCCGAGTGCGGCGCCGAGCGCCTGCGCTTCGTGGCGACGTCGGCGACGCGCGACGCCGACAACGCCGACCTCTTCGCGGCCGGTGTGCGCGAGCGCCTGGGTGTCGTGCCCGACGTCGTCTCCGGAGCCGAGGAGGCCGCGCTGTCGTTCGCCGGCGCGACCCGCGACCTCCCCGGCGTCGACCAGCCGCTGCTGGTCGTGGACATCGGCGGCGGCTCGACCGAGCTCATCCTGGGCCGGGACGGTGCTGCCGAGACCGAGCAGTCGCTCGACATCGGGTCGGTGCGGATGACCGAGCGCCACCTGCACAGCGATCCGCCGACGCCCGAGGAGATCGCCGCCTGCGTGGCCGACGTCGACGCGGCGCTCGACGGGGCGACGGTCGACCTCACCGACGCGCGTACCGTCGTCGGTGTCGCCGGCACGCTCACGACCGTGGCAGCGCACGTCCTCGGACTGGACCGGTACGACTCCGCCCGTATCCACCACGCGCGGCTGGCCGTCTCCGACGTGCTCAGCTCGTGCGCCGCCATCGTCGCGGCGTCGCACGCGGAGCGGCGCTCGTGGCCGTTCATGCACCCGGGTCGAGCCGACGTCATCGGGGGAGGCGCACTGATCGTCGCCTGCCTCCTGCGACGTGCGGCCACGGACACTCTGGTGATCTCCGAGCACGACATCCTCGACGGGGTCGCCTGGTCGCTGGTGTGAGCGCTCCCGGCGCTCACGCCCCGATGGCGGTCTCCAGCGTGGAGGCGCTCCGAGCGGCCCAGAGCTGACGCAGGATGCCGTCGAGCACGTTCGCACGGTCGAACTGAAGGGCGTGAGCGCGCGCGGCTTCCGCCTTGCGGAGCCGGTCGGACGCGCTGGTGCGCAGGACCGCCTCGTCGATCGCGGCAGCGATGCCCGCCGGGTCCTCGGTCCCCACGATCGTGGCGTGGTCCCCGACCGCCTCGCCGATCCCGCCGGTCTCCGTCGTGACGACGGGACCGCCGCCGGCCAGCATCTTCTCGACGAGCGCGATCCCGAACGTCTCCACGAACTCAGGCCGCGGCTTGCTCGGGAGGACGAAGGCAGCGCACCCGGCCATCAGGAGCGGCTTCTCCGCGTCGTCGACGTCGTCGAGGAAGAGGATGCGGTCAGCGACCGGACAGGAGGCGGCGTGGTCCCGCAGCTCCTGCGCCTCCGGTCCCCGGCCGGCGATGACCAACGTCGTCCGGCGTGCCGCCGCGCTGCGGGCGAACCCGTCGATGAGGTCGTCGACGCCCTTGGCCGCCGCGAGCCGGGAGAGGAAGAGGACGTAGTGGTCGCGCTCCAGCCCTCGAGCCGCCAGCGCGTCGTCGATCGCCGTCTCGTCGAGGGCGGTGTAGGCGCGGGTGTCGATCGCCGGGTACGAGATGCCGATGCGCTCCTCGCAGGCGACGGCGAACCGGGTGCCGTGGCGTGCGTCGATCTCGCGCGCGCACGCGACGACCAGGTCGCGGGTGTAGCGGGAGACCGCGAGGCAGACGTCGTTGCTCAGGTAGGTCGTCAAGACGTGGGCCGCGGCCCCGAACCGGTCCTCGTCGAGGCACGACCGCACCACGTTGGTCACGTCGGACCCGACGGCTTCGGCGACCGTGGTGACGTCCACCGGAAGCCCGGTGGCCCGTGCCACGCGGACGGCGTCGGCGACGGCCATCGCGTGCGGGCTCAGGTAGAGCGACAGGGCCACCGTCGGCACTCCGTCGGTGAACAGCTCCACGAGCCGGCCGGTGAGCCCGGCGAGATAGCGGCCGTCTGGCACCTTGTAGTCGCCGACGGGCGCAGGGCGCTCGACGGCGATGCCCGGAGAGTAGGGGAGGACCGAGTCGAGGGGCTTCAGCGGAAGCCCTGCCTCCTCGAGGCGGTCGATCGGCCAGGTGACGATGCGGACGTCGGTGAACCCGCGGGAGAGCGCGGCCTCGGCGAGGTTGCGTGCCTCGCCGGAGTGCCCGCAGATGACGGGGTCGGCCCGGACCACGATGACGAGACGGTACGGCGGTTGCATGGTCATGACACCCCATTCGGTGGAGGGACGGTGACGACACCCGTACGGCTGGAGCCGGCGGGGAAGGACGGCGGGAACGACGACGGGTCGCGCCCCCACGGGCTGGGCTGGGCTCCGAGCTCGACGAGCAGGCGCCCACCCCGGTGCAGCTCGGCGCCGTCGAGCCAGGTGCGGTGCAGCGGGCGGCCGTCGAGCCATGCGGACTGGACGTACTGCGGCGGCGTGTCCGGGCCGGGCTCGACGAATCCGGTGGTCTCCAGCTCGAGCGTGGCCTCGCCCAGCCGCATCACCGCGCCGGCGAAGGAGGGTGCGTTGAGGAGGAACACGTTCTGTCCGGCCACGGGGAAGAGGCCGAGCGACGCCCAGACGTACCAGGAGCTCAGACCCCCGGAGTCGTCGTTCCCGGGCAGGCCGCCAGGCCCGGTGCCGAAGCGCTGATGGAGGGCGGCGTGCACGATCTCGGCCGTACGGTCCGGTCGCCCGGCGTAGTGGTACGCCCAGGGTGCCTCCATGTCGGGCTCGTTGTTGAGCCCTTCGAACCGGTCCAGCGCGTAGCCGCGTGCCATCTCCTGGACGCTGGGGCGTTCGCCGGGCTGCGTGACCCCTTCGGCGTCGTAGCCGAAGAAGCGGTCGAGCATCGCGATGAACGCCTCGGGTCCTCCCGCGAGCGTGATCCGTCCCGCCATGTCGTGAAGCAGCCGGAACGAGTAGTTCCAACGGCCGCCCTCGTAGAACGTCGAGTCCAGCAGCAGCCCGGTGGCAGGGTCGAATGCGTTGCTCCACCCGGCGGCGTACGGAGCGAGCTCGGCCGCCAGCGCCTTGTCGCCGACGTGCTCGGCGACCCGCTGGGTGCACCAGTAGCCGAAGGCAAGGTCGAGGGTGTGGCTGATCGGATGGGCGACCCCACGCAGGAGGTAGTCCTCGCCGTAGCCCCGACGGAGGTCGTTGTGCATGTGGACGAGCGCCCAGTCCCAGTCGACGCCGGCCAGACCGAGCCCGCAGAGGTCGGCGAGGAACGTCTGCACGAGAGCGCTCGCCTGGCGGGAGAACACGTCGGCGCCTCGCGCCATCCGGTAGCCGATCGGGAGGTTGCCCTCCTCCTCGCACACGTGCAGCAGGGCATTGGCGAGCTCCACGGCGCGTTCTGGGACCAGCGCCGTGAGCAGGGGGAGCTGGGTGCGGTAGATGTCCCACATCGTGCTGATGTCGAAGGCGAAGGGCCCGTCCGCGGGCCAGAACGGGCTCTCGTCCGGTGCGAGGCACGGCTTCACGAGGGAGTGGTAGAGCGCGGTCTCGAAGACCGTACGGCGCTTCGGGTCGGGGCAGTCGACCTCGATCAGACCGAGGTGCTGGTCCCACGCTCGCGTGGTCGCGGCACGCCGCGTCGTGAAGCTCGTCCTCTGCTGCCCGCAGTCCGCGACGAGGTTGGTGTGTGCCTGGGCCGTTCCCCGCAGCGAGAACCCCAGCCGCAGCTCGACGACCTGACCGGCGGTCGTCGGACCCGCCCACATCACGCCGAACGGGCGCAGCGTCGTGGTCCGGATGTCGCTGAAGTCGAGCCGGCTCCCGCCGGCCATCAGCCGCCGGTCGTACCAGAGCATCTGCCGCCACCGGTCGGCGTCGCACTCCAGGTGGACCGCCAGCGGTGCACCCTCGACGACGATCTCGCCGCGCGCGACACCGGGGGCGACGGACTCCAGGTGCGAGCGCAGAGGGACGGTGGCGCCGTACGGGATGGCGAGCCCGCCGAGGGAGAGGTCGACCACCAGCCGCGCGTCGTGGTGCGCTGGGAACGTGTAGCGGTGCACGGCGCTCTTGGGGCCGACCGTGATCTCGCACCGCACCCCGGAGTCGAGGGTGGCGGCGTACCAGCCCGGACCTGCCTCCTCCTCGTGCAGTCCCCACGTACGCCCGAGGGCGTCGAGGGGCTCGAGCATCGGAGTGACCCGGAAGTAGTTGTAGTACTTGCGGATCGCGCCCGTGCCCGACTGCTGGAAGTGGGTGAACCCGGAGGCGACCGGCTCGTCGAAGATGGCGGTCGGGACGCCCTCGGTGCTGAGGTCGTAGCGCCCGTAGCCGGTCGGGTACGCGCCCGAGTAGGAGCACGCGGAGACCATCCCGAGCGGGTGGCAGGCGCCTGGGTGGGTGTTGCCGACCTGGGGCTTGGGCGACCACCAGGTCGCGGCGAGACCGGTCGCGGGAGGCAGGTCGGTCGCGGACGTGCCGATGAAGGGGTCGACGACCATCGGATCCTCCCCTCGTCGCACACCCGGTGCGTGCACCGGCTCGAGCTCGTGCGTGGACGCTACGTACGGCACGTGTCGAGCGGATTTCGTGGAGGTGAAGGTTGTCGGTCGGCGTCCGGACTAGGGTGGGAGGGTGTCTGGCAGAGTCGACGGTGACCCGCTGACCTCGTCGGCGTTCACCTCGCCGGTCCTGCCCGGCACGGGCTGGCCCGACGATCCCGCGACTGCGTCGACGCCGGTGGCCGAGGGCGCCGCCGACGTCCGCGCGCTGGCCGCCCGGGCCGACTCTCTCCACGACCTCGACGCACGGGTCTCGGTCTGTCGCGCGTGCCCGCGCCTCGTCGCGTGGCGTGAGGAGGTCGCGGTCACCAAACGGCGGGCGTTCGCCGACGAGCCGTACTGGGGGCGGCCGATCCCCGGGTGGGGCGACCCCGAGCCGAAGGTCCTGATCGTCGGCCTCGCGCCGGCCGCGCACGGGGGCAACCGGACAGGCCGGATCTTCACCGGTGACCGCTCCGGCGACTGGCTGTTCGCGTCGCTGCACCGTGTCGGCCTGGCCGCGAAGGCGACCAGCACCCACGCCGGCGACGGCCAGCGACTGCTCCGAGCCCGCATGGTCGCCGCCGTGCGCTGCGCGCCTCCGGCGAACAAGCCGACTAACGATGAACGCGACACCTGCGCACCCTGGTTGGAGGAGGAGCTCCGTGAGGTCCTGCCCTCGGTGCGCGCGATCGTCGCCCTGGGCGGCTACGGCTGGGACGCGGCGCTGCGGACCCTGGGTGCACTCGGTGCGGTGGTCCCGCGACCGCGGCCGAAGTTCGGTCATGGTGTCGAGGTCACCCTCCCGAAACCGTCGGGGGGTACGGTCCAGCTTCTGGGATGTTTCCACCCCAGCCAGCAGAACACGTTCACAGGACGGCTCACCGAGCCCATGCTCGACGCCGTCATGATCCGCGCCAAGGAGGTTGGAGATGACTGAGGGCACCATCGAGACGCATGCCACCGGAGTGGCCGGCCGACTGGTCGACCTGCTCGTGCAGGTCTACGGCGAAGCACCGCCGGTCACCTTCACCGCCTGGGACGGCTCCCGCGTCGAACCCGAGTCGGGTGACGCCGACATCGAGGCGCACTTCGAGTCGCGCCGGACGGTCCGCCGGCTGATGTGGTCGCCGGGGCAGGAGGGCATCGCCAAGGCCTACATCGCCGGCGAGCTCACGGTCGACGGGGACCTCGAGACCGCGGTCCGCCTGATGCGCGACTACGTCGAGCAGGCCTCCGCCAAGCGCGCCCTGGAGCCCGCCGACCGGCGTGAGGTCCTGCGCCTGACCGTCCAGCTCGGAGCGGTGGGGCCTGCGCCCCGGGGACCCTCGGAACCGGTCGACGCGGTCACCGGACACCTCGACGTCCCGGGCCAGATCCGCGCCGAGCTTCCCGCGGAGCTCGCCGACGCGATCCTCGGCAGCGGCGCCGAGGAGGCAGACGCACGGACCGAGATCGTCTACACCGTGCCCGAGCCACTCAGTGCCGCCATCGCCCGCTGGGAGAGCGAGGGCCTCGTCGTCGACGCCGTCCAGGACGCCGTCGCCGACGAGCGCGAGCGTCTGCGCCAGATCGGGGGACGGCTGATGGAGCACTGGGACGCCGTCGTGGACGCCGTCGGCGTGCAGCACACGCGGATGTGGCGAGTGTCGCTCGTGCTCGTGCGCGACAACCTCGAGCGACGCGCGGTGCGGGCCTACGCGATCAGCGGAGCCCCGGCATAGTCGTCGCCGGTGCCGTCGCCTGAGCGACAATAGCCCCACGCTCCTGTAGCCCAACGGCAGAGGCAGACGGCTTAAACCCGTCTCAGTGTGGGTTCGAATCCCGCCGGGAGCACGTGCCGACCGCTGCCCGCGGTCGTCGCTCGCCCGAGACCACCCAGGTCGCGGTGACCGGCGCGGATGCTGGAGCGGTTCGGCCGGATCGCCGAGGCGTCGGTTTCGTCGACGACCCGTTCTCACGCGCGCGTGACGCTGCGCCGGAGCGCCTGGGCAGGGAGCCAGCGCGACGGGCGTGAGGCCCGGCTGCCCGGCTCAGGCTTGGAACACG
>NZ_JARBCJ010000143.1:0-9018 GCF_028803055.1 Mumia sp. | reverse complement strand
CCCATGTTCGGGTCGAAGCCGACCGGCGTGTCGGACGTGGCGGACTTGAAACCGATGCCCGGCTGATCGAACTTGACGCCGATCTTGACCGTGCCGGCGTCGGCGATCTCCTGCGTGCGGCTACCCGCGTCGAACGACGCGTCCTTGACGACCTCGGGGCTGAAGCCGCCGCCGTCGCCGCTGTCGCTGTCATCGTTGCCGGCGTCGCCACAGCCGGCGAGCGCGAGGGCTGCTGCCGCCGCGATGACGGCGAACTTGGTCCTACGGATCTTCATTGAATCTCCCTTTGACTTCACGAGCGCCGCGGATGCGGCTCCGCCTTCGGTTCTGATGGAGCGTGCCGTTCGGTTCTGACGATGGAGTACGAGAGGGTCAGTGCTTGAGGATCTTGGCGAGGAAATCCTTGGCACGGTCCGTCTGCGGGTTGTCGAAGAACTCCTGGGGAGTCTCCTCCTCGAGGATCTGCCCGTCAGCCATGAAGACGACGCGGTCGGCGGCCGTCCGGGCGAAGCCCATCTCGTGCGTGACGACGATCATCGTCATGCCGCCCTTGGCGAGCGTGACCATGGTGTCGAGGACTTCCTTGATCATCTCGGGGTCCAGCGCGGAGGTCGGCTCGTCGAAGAGCATGACCTTGGGGTCCATGGCCAGGGCGCGGGCGATCGCGACGCGCTGCTGCTGGCCGCCGGATAGCTGGGCGGGGTACTTGTTGGCCTGCGACTCCACGCCCACACGCGTGAGGAGCTCCATGGCGCGCTTCTCGGCGTCGCCCTTGGACTTCTTGCGAACCTTCACCGGTCCGAGCATCACGTTCTCGAGGACGGTCTTGTGCGCGAACAGGTTGAACGACTGGAAGACCATGCCGACATCGGCGCGCAGCTGGGCGAGCTTGCGCCCCTCCGCGGGCAGCACCTCGCCGTCGATGGCGATCGTGCCCTCGTCGATGGGCTCGAGGCGGTTGATCGCGCGGCAGAGCGTGGACTTGCCCGAGCCGGACGGCCCGATGACGACGACGACCTCGCCCGGCTTCACGCGGAGATTGATGTCCTTGAGGACGTGGAGGTCCCCGAACCACTTCTGAACGTCGTCCATGGCGACCATGTGGGCGGCCGTCGCGGTCGAGCTGGTCGAGCCCGTCGGCGCAGGCGTGACCGAGTCGTACGAGTCATCGGACATGTGGGACAACGTAGGTGCCCGTACGGGTATGCACCAAACCGGCGTGACTCGGGACGGCAGGTTGTTGTGAGAACGTGACCGCGCTGGACGGCCCTCGCGGCCGTTCTGCCCCGGGTGGGTGACCCGAGCCACGGCCGTGCTGCCCCCGTACTCTGGGAGGGCTATGACGAAGACGTACGAAGTGCGCACCTACGGGTGCCAGATGAACGTGCACGACTCCGAGCGCCTGTCGGGGCTGCTCGAGGACGCCGGATATGCCGCGGCACCCGAGGGTGCGGCCAAGCCCGCAGACGTGGTCGTGTTCAACACCTGCGCCGTCCGGGAGAACGCCGACAACCGCCTGTACGGCTCGCTCGGTCACATCGCGAGCATCAAACGTGAGAACCCGGGCATGCAGATCGCGGTGGGCGGCTGCCTGGCCCAGAAGGACCGCGACACGATCACCCGGCGGGCGCCGTACGTCGACGTCGTCTTCGGCACCCACAACATCGGCTCCCTGCCGGCGCTGCTCGACCGCGCCCGAGTGCAGGAGGAGAGCCAGGTGGAGATCCTCGAGTCGCTCGAGGTCTTCCCGTCGACGCTCCCGACCAAGCGCGAGTCGGCGTTCGCCGCCTGGGTCTCGATCAGCGTCGGGTGCAACAACACCTGCACGTTCTGCATCGTCCCCAGCCTGCGCGGCAAGGAGAAGGACCGCCGCCCCGGCGAGATCCTCGCCGAGATCGAGGCGCTCGTCGCCGACGGCGTGGTCGAGGTGACCCTCCTGGGTCAGAACGTGAACTCGTACGGCGTCGAGTTCGGTGACAAGCTCGCGTTCGGCAAGCTGCTGCGGGCCTGCGGGGAGATCGAGGGCCTGGAGCGAGTGCGGTTCACCTCGCCGCACCCGGCCGCCTTCTCCGACGACGTCATCGCAGCCATGGCCGAGACGCACAACGTGATGCCGCAGCTCCACATGCCGTTGCAGTCCGGGTCGGACCGTGTCCTCAAGGCGATGCGCCGCTCCTACCGCAAGGACCGCTACCTCGGCATCATCGACCGCGTGCGCGCCGCGATGCCGGACGCCGCGATCACGACCGACATCATCATCGGCTTCCCCGGTGAGACCGAGGAGGACTTTCTCGAGACCATGGACGTCGCGCGCCAGGCGCGGTTCACGTCGGCGTACACCTTCCAGTACTCCCCGCGGCCCGGCACGCCGGCCGCGACCATGGACGAGCAGCTGCCGAAGGCGGTCGTCCAGGACCGGTACGACCGCCTCGTCGCGCTCGTCAACGACATCTCGTGGCAGGAGAACACCGCGCTCGTCGGGTCGACCGTCGAGCTGCTCGTCGCCGACACGAGTGCCGGCAAGGGCGGCAAGAAGGACGAGGCGACTCGCCGGCTCACGGGTCGGGCTCGGGACAACCGGCTGGTGCACTTCGCGCGGCCGGACGGTGTCGACGTGCGGCCGGGCGACATGGTCACGACCGTGATCACCAGCGCGGCTCCCCACCACCTGATGGCCGACGGCGCCCCGCTCGCGGTGCGGCGTACGCCCGCCGGCGACGCCTGGGCGGCCCGCAACACGCCGACACCGGTCGGCGTCGGGCTCGGGATGCCCTCGATCGGCGCACCCGCCCCCCTGCCGGTCGCCGACGGCCCCGCCTGCGCCTCCTGACGCCGCGCTACCGACGGCGCCGTCAGGGCCGTGGATCGCCCGGCCGCCTCCGGTTGGTCGGGTCGCCGTCGAGCTTGTCGAGGCCGTCCTTGAGCGCGTCAGCGCCCTTGTCGATCTTGTCGCCGTGCTTGCTCCCGGCCTTGCCGCGGGCGAGGTCGGCGGCCTTGTCGATCCCCTTGTCGATCTTGTCGCCGTGCTCGTTGAGCAGGTTCTTGGCCTTGCCCCTCAGGCGGGCGTTCTTCGTGAACTTGTCGAGCAGTCCCATGGGTCCTCCCGGACGACGGTGTGGTGGGTGATCTCAGGTATCCAGGATCTCAGCAAGGGCGGAGGTCAGCGCGTCACATGGGAGGTCAGCGTCATGATCGGAGGGACGTCGCCGCGCAGGTAGGCCTCGATCACGACCTCCTCGTGCACGACACCCGGCTGGGGCAGGTCGCGCAGGCTGAACCATCGCTGGTCGACGGCCTTGTCGGTCTCGGCGATGCGCGGGTCGCCGTCCCAGCGGCGGGCGATCCAGAAGAAGTCGACCCGCTGCTCGAGCGCGGGACCGCCCTGCACCCACCGGTGGAGCGTGGTCAGCGGCTCGAGCGCATCGGGCGGGATCGAGACGCCGACCTCCTCGTACGCCTCGCGCTGCGCCGCCGTCCTGGCCGACTCGTCTGCATCGACGTGGCCCGCGATCAGAGCCCAGTGCCCGTCGCGGTAGCCGGTGTTCTGCCGCAGCTGGAGCAGGATCTCCTCGTCACCGATCGGGCCGCGCAGCATCAGGACGTAGGAGGCAGGGACCAGGGCATGGCTCATGCCGAGCACTCTAGGCCGCGCCGCTGACGAGGAGGTTAGCCTCGGGAGCGTGCCCGTCTCCGTCGCCGTGGTCCCGCAGACCCCACTTCTCGTGCCCGAGATCGCCGCGGGTGCGGCGGGGGAGCTGGAGACCCTGCGGTCGTACGCGATCGACGCGGTCCGAGAGGTCACCTCCGACGCCGACCGTGTCCTCGTGCTCGCGCCGGGACCGGCCGACGCCCGCTTCGACGACGTGGCGGCGGACTTCACGCCGTATGGGTACGGGGAGCGCTCGAGCGACGCCACCGGCACAGGCGCCGGCGTGCGGCCCGGGTCGGCGCTCCCGCTGGGCGCATGGCTCCTCGACGCCGTCGGCACGACCGTCCCGCGTGTCTTCGCCGAGACCAGCGGCGAGGCGGTCGATCTCCCCGGCAACGGACGTACGGCCCTGGTGGTCCTCGCCGACGGAAGCGCGAAGCGCGACAAGACCGCGCCGGGATACGTCGACGTCCGTGCTCTGGCGTTCGACGCGGTGATCGGTACGGCGCTGGCCAGCGCCGACCTCGACGCCCTCGCCGCGCTCGATCCCGCCCTCGCGGCCGACCTGTGGGCGAGCGGTGTCCCGGCTTTTCGGGCTCTGGCTGCGACGGTGCGGGTGGATGGTGGTGACGAGATCGCGGCGCAGCTGACCTACGACGGTTCGCCCTACGGTGTCGCCTACTGGGTCGCCATCTGGCGCGGGTAGCCAGGGCTGCGGGTGCCGGCCCGGCACGCACGGAGCCCCCGGCGCCGCAGCGCCAGGGGCTCCGTCCTGCTGTCGTCCGGCCCTCCTACCTCCTCCTGTAGACCCGGATCGTCTTCGACTTGCTGGCGCGCTTGGCGGTCGACGAGCCCCGGTAGGTCACCGTGATCCGCTTCCTACCGGCCGCGAGCCGCTTGATCCGCTTGTTGGCCCGGCCTCGGGCGTTGAGAGTGCCGCGTCCGACGACCCGCTTGCCTCGCTTGATCACGTACTTGCCGCGCGCGGCCTTTCCGCCTGACACGACCCGGAACGAGACCCTCGCCCGAGTGGCGGTCGTCACTCGCTTCGGCTTGACCTTCAGGGCGGTGATCCTCGAGGCGGTCTTCGGTGCCGGTGTCACCGTCACGAAGACTTGTGCTGAGGCCTCGCCGCCGTGACCGTCGTTGACCGTGTAGCGGAAGGACGTCTTACCTGTGAACCCGCGCTTGGGTGTGAACCGGACCGCCGAGCCGTTGCCGATCGGTGTCACGGTGTTCCCCTTCAGGTCCGAGTAGGTGTAGGACAGTGCGTCCCCGTCCGGATCGCTCGCCCTCAGGTTGATGATGACCGAGCGTCCCTGCCTCACCTTCACGCCCGTGACGTTCTGGGCCGTCGGACGGCGGTTGCTGAAGTTGACGTTGAGCGTCTTCTGCAGCGGTGTGTCGGCCGACGAGCGGCCCACGTGGACGGTGTAGTTACCGTCTGCCGTCGCCCACTCTCCGTCCGCCCACTTCCTCAGATCGTCCGCGTCGTCCGGGACGAAGTAGGAGAACGGGTGGTTGGAGGCGTTGGAGTCGATCAGCACCGACACCTTCTTGCTCTGGCCGGCAGCGAGGTCGATCTTGTCGAACCCCACGAGCCGCTTCGACGGCTCGCCCGACTGCCGCGGAAGCGTGAGGTAGACCTGCGGGACCTCCTTGCCGGCACGCTTGCCGGTGTTGGTGACCGTGAAGTCGGCCCTCAGCGCGGTGTGTCCGTTGCCGCCTCCCACCTCGGTGACCTTCAGGTCCTTGTAGTCGAAGGTCGTGTAGGAGAGTCCGTATCCGAACGGGAAGTACGGCTCGGTCCCGGTCGCCTGGTACCACCGGTAGCCCATCTTGAGGCCTTCGGTGTAGCGGACGACGCGTTGCGGTTTCGGTCCCGAGACGGTGCACGGCGGCTGCTCCGCCGGATCGATGCACTGCGGGTCGCGCCCGTAGCCGCCGGGTGTGCCCGTGTTCTCCTCGAAGCCGTTGTACTGCTCCGTGGTCTCGTAGGCGGCCTCGTGGTCGGTCTTCCCGATCGTGAGCGGCAGCTTGCCGGAGAAGTTCGTGTCGCCGAACAGGGCGTCGGCGACGACCTGGCCGTCCCACTCGCCCGGATACCACGCCTGCACCATCGTGTCGACGTCGTCGATCCACGGCATGTTGACCTGGCCCTGCGTCTTCATGACGACGATCGTGTTCGGGTTGGCAGCCAGGACCCGCGGGATGAGCTCCTGCTGGTTGGTGCCGGTGATCGTCGGCAGATCGAGGTTCGGAGTCTCGTTCGGCGCGCCCGCGGCGGTGCTGTTCGGGTTCTCCTCGGGCCAGTAGGCGTTCTTGTCCCAGGTCTCTCGCGCCACGTCACCGACCATGAGGATGGTGACGTCGGCGTTGCGGGCCGCCCTCTCCGCGCTGGCGATGTTGGTCCCCGTGTTGAGGGTCACCGTGGCGTCGGAGTTCTTGCTGTCGAGCACGTTCTGCAGACCCTGGACGGGTGTCACCTGGAACGGCTCGTTGACCGTGATGTTCTGGGACCGGTTGCCGCTGCGCGGCGGCAGCGAGGCCTCGCGGGCGAACCACTGCGGACCGATCACGGCGATCGACTCCACCGCACCGGCGTTGAGAGGCAGGATGTTCTTCTGGTTGCGGAGAAGGACGAGTCCCTCGGCGCCTGCCTGCTTGGCGACCTTGGCGTGGGCACCGGTCGGCGCCATGAGCGGATCGATCTTGTCCCACTGGAACGACGTCAACGGGTTGTCGAAGTTGCCGAACTCGAACATCTTGATGTAGCGAGGACGCAGCAGGCCGTCGATGTCTGCCTCGGTGATCACACCCGAGTTGATGTACTGCTTGAGGATCTCCGGCTTGTACCACTCGGGCGACTCGTCGAGCTCGACGTCCACGCCGGCCCTGAGCGCGTCCAGAGTGCTCTGCTGAGCGCGCCGGTCGGAGAAGACGTAGCCGTCGAAGCCCCAGCGCTGACGCAGCGTCTGCTGAAGGAGCGGTGAGCTGCTGCAGTTGTAGGTGTAGTTCAGGTCCGGATAGGCGCACATCACGGACGACACGTCGGCGTCCTTGACGGCCATCTCGAACGGCAGCAGATAGATCTCGTGCAGGGCACGAGAGGGCACCCGGTTGGCCGACGTCCAGCGCTCGAACTGGTACTCCGAGTCGTTGGCGACGAAGTGCTTCGCCGTGGCCTGGCTGACGCCGCGGGCCTGGATCCCCTTGATGATCTCACTCGACATCACGCCGGTGAGGTACGGATCCTCGCTGAAGTACTCGTTGTTCCGCCCGCCGTACGGGGTGCGGATCATGTTCATGCCAGGTCCCCACAGGACCTGGTCGGCCCACGCCTCGAGCTCGACGTCGAGCACGTTGCCCCAGTCGCCCATGAGGTCGCGGTTGAACGTCGCCGCAGACGAGACCTGGGCGGGGAGTGCCGTTGCAGTCGGCTCGGGGAGGCAGTCGCCGCCTCGGATGCCCGTGCCGCCGTTGGCCTGCCGGAAGGTCGGGATGTCGAGCGACGGGATGCCCTCGATGTGACGGCCGATGATGGTGAAGTTGCAGTCGTTCCGGTCCGCGGGGCTGTCTTCGGGATCCCCGTCCGGATCCAGGTCCTCGTTGTAGAACGGCTGGTTGTAGATCTGCTGAAGCTTCTGGTCCAGGGTCATCGCGCCGATCAGCAGGTCGGCCCGCCGCTCCGGTGTGAGACTCGTGTTCATCCACGGCAGGTCTTCTTGTGCCTGCGTGATGGAAGGTATGAAGACTACCGAGGCGGCGACGAGGCCGGCCGCGGCAGCGTACGTGATCATTCGTCGAAACATGCGAGTGAACCCCCGACTTCGATGCCTGCCCCGAGATCCCATCCAGTCAAAGACCGGATCAAGCAGGAACAAACTGGGACATTTACCCCATCAGAACACCCGGTTGTCGAACGTGCATCTCTCGCTCGTCGTGAGGAGGCCGCGAGGCCGCAGGTCACCCCACGGCAGAGGGGCCGTCGGGGTCCTGGCCCTTGTCCAGCTTGTGGATCTGCTCCTTCGCGGCGGCGTGGGCCTTGTCGATCTTGTCGTCGTACGTGCCCTTGGTCAGGTCCTTGGCCATGTCCCGCACCTTCTCGAGCGCGCTGTCGATCGTGTCGCCGTTCTCGGTGACGAGGATGCTCGCCCGCTCCTTCATCTCGCGGGCCAGGTCCGCGCTGGAGTCCTTGAACCTCTCGAAGGCCTCGTCGAACGTGCTCATGCCGATCTCTCCCTGTCATGGGTCGGTGCGTACTGGGTGCTGGACACTCTCGAATCTACGTCAGAATGGTCGCCGTGAGCTCTCCAGTGGTCGCCGTCGTGGGGCCGACCGCCGCCGGGAAGTCCGATCTCGCCGTCGCGCTGGCGCAGCGCATCGGCGGCGAGATCGTCAACGTCGATGCCTACCAGGTCTATCGCGGCATGGACGTCGGTACGGCGAAGCTCCCCGCCGCCGAGCGCGGCGGCGTCCCGCACCACCTTCTCGACGTCCTCGACGTGACGGCACCGGCGACGGTCGCGGAGTTCCAGACCTGGGCGCGCGAGGCGATCGAGGACGTCCGGGCACGCGGCGGCGTGGCGGTGCTCGTCGGCGGCTCGGCGCTGTACGTGCGCGCCGTCGTCGATGCGTTCGAGTTCCCCGGGACCGACGAGGGCGTCCGGGCACGTCTCGAGGAGGAGCTGCAGACCCAGGGGCCGGAGGCGATGCACCGGCGTCTCGCGGGGGTCGACCCTGAGGCGGCGCGATCGATCCTCGCGTCCAACGGACGCCGGATCGTCCGAGCGCTCGAGGTCGTGGAGATCACCGGACGGCCGTTCGCCGCGTCGCTGCCCGCCCACACGGCGTTCTACGACGACCTCCGACTCATCGGGATCGATGTGCCGCGCGACGTGCTCGACGACCGGATCGCCCGACGGGTCGACCGCATGTGGGAGGACGGCCTCGTCGAGGAGGTGCGGTCGCTCACCGAGCGCGGACTGCGCGAGGGACGGACGGCGAGCCGTGCGCTCGGCTACTCGCAGGTGCTGGCCTACCTCGACGGCACGATGACCGAGGACGAGGCACGCGAGGCGACCGTCCGTGGGACACGCAAGTTCGCGCGGAAGCAGGACTCGTGGTTCCGCAAGGACCCGCGCATCGTGTGGCTCCCGTACGACGCCCCCGACCTGCTGGAACGAGCCGTACGGGTGGCGGAGGGCTCAGCCGGCGTGGCGTGACTCGAGCCTGCGGCGCAGCCGGCCGAGCGCGATCCCGTATGAGATGCGAAGGACCGGGGAGGCCAGTCGCCAGACCACCCCGGCGACCGCGCCGCCGGGCACCCTGACGCGCTCCTCCCACGAGAACAGGGTGCCGCCGTCGTC
>NZ_JARBCJ010000142.1:3382-9046 GCF_028803055.1 Mumia sp. | reverse complement strand
GGCAGCCGCACGCAAGGGCGGCCCCACCGTCCTCGACGTGCTCTGCGAGCAGATGACCGCCGCCGGCGCGCCGCGGGTGCGCCCGGTGTGGCTCGACCCGCTGCCACCGGTCCTCACCCTCGACGGTGTGCAGACCGTCGACGAGCCGGGCGCTCCTGCGACGGTGCGCGCGACGCTCGGTCTGGTCGACGAGCCGGCCAAGCAGGCGCAGTACGCGCTCGAGTGGGACTTCACCGGTGCCGGGAGCAACCTCGTGCTTGCGGGTGCCCCGCAGACCGGCAAGAGCACGCTGCTCCGCACGATGGTGGCCTCGCTCGCGCTCCGCTACGCGCCGGGCACGGTCGCGTTCTACTGCATCGACTACGGCGGCGGCACGCTGCAGGCCCTTCGCAGCCTCCCCCACGTCGCCGCCGTCGCGACCCGCAACGACCCCGAGCGCATCAACCGCACCGTCCAGGAGGTCATGGCGGTGCTCGACGAGCGCGAGGAGCTCTTCCGCCGCTACGACCTGGAGAGCATGCAGGACTACCGGCGGGCCCGCGAGGAGGGACGCATCCCGCGCGACACGCCGGGCGACGTCTTCCTCGTGATCGACGGGTGGGCGACGTTCCGCGAGGAGTACGACGCGCTCGACTACGCGGTGGACGAGATCGCGGCGAGAGGTGGTGCGTACGGGGTGCACGTCGTCCTGACCGTCACCCAGAGCATGCAGATCCGGATGCGGATGCAGCCGTCGTTCGGCGGGCGGCTGGAACTGCGCCTGAACGACGTGTACGACTCGCAGTTCGGCCGCAAGGTGATGGAGCAGATCCCGAAGGAGATCTCGGGACGCGGCGCGATGGAGGGCGAGCGGATCTTCCAGGCAGCAGTCCCCCGCATCGACGGCGTCCGCGAGACCGAGGACGTCTTCGAGGCGCAGAAGGAGCTGTTCACGGCGATCACGAAGCGCTGGGAGGGCATCGCGGTGGAGCGGGTTCAGACCCTTGCGCCGGTGGTCCACCTCGAGGAGCTGCCTCCGGTCGACCCGTCGTACCCGGGGGTCCCCGTCGGAGTGCTGGACCGCAACCTGCGTGCGGTCTCGGTGAACCTGATCGGCTCGAACCCGCACCTGCTCGTCTACGGCGACCCGGAGACAGGCAAGACGAACTTTCTCAAGATGCTGCTGAAGGGCTACACCCAGCTGATGCCGCCCGAGCAGCTCGGCATCGTCCTCGTCGACTTCCGCCGCTCGCTGCTCGACGTCGTGCCCGAGGAGTATCTCGTCGCCTACTGCACCAACCGCGAACAGACCGGGCAGGTCGCCGCAGAGCTCGCGGGGTCGTTGCACCAGCGGCTCCCGGGGCCCGACGTCACCTCCGACCAGCTGCGCGAGCGCTCCTGGTGGAAGGGCCTGGAGCTGCTGGTGGTCGTCGACGACTACGACCTGGTCGCCACGTCGTCGGGCAACCCGCTCGACCCGCTGGTGGAGTACATCCCGCAGGGCAACGACCTGGGCTTCCACCTCGTCGCGTCACGACGGGTCAACGGCCTCGCGCGCGCCCAGTTCGAGCCGATGCTGCAGCGACTCACCGACGTCTCGACGGCAGGCTTCATGTTCTCCGGTGACCGGCTCGAGGGGCGACTGGTCGGGGGCGTCGCGCCGACGCGGCTGCCGACGGGCCGTGCGCTCTACGTCAACCGCAACGGCCTCATCGGCCAGGTCCAGACCGGTCTCGTGCCGGAGCAGCACGCCTGACGGGCTCGTGAGACGACGAGGCCTCCCCCGCCGTGGGCGGAGGAGGCCTCGTCGTCTGGTGCGGCTCGCGCTAGCCGGCTGTGACCGGTTGTCGGGAACCCGAGTTGACGTCACGGTTCAGAGCCGACTGCTGATTGTGGAGGGCGGTGGTCTCGTTGCTCGTCTGGGCCACCGTCTTGGCACCGTTCGACGTGTTGTTGCCGAGGTTGCTGACCCCGTTGGCGACCGCGTTGGCAGCCTCCACGGCCCAGGTCTGGAACGCATCGACGCCGACGGTCACATCACCGACGCCGTGCCGGGATCCGGGCGTGACGGCCTCGAGTGCCGTCACCAGCGTGCTCTTGGCCTGCTGGACGTCGCCAGACAGACCCGCGAGACGCTGACCTGCAGCGTGGGTCGCGGTGGTGTCGCCGACCTCGTAGAACGGGGCCATCGGATCTCCTGGACTGCGTCAGGCGCGGTTGCCGAAGAAGGACTGCATCCGCGGGATCGCGGAGTCGTTGATGTCCTGGGTCTTCTGGTCGGTCTGGTTGGACTTGAGCGAGGCCTGGTGCAGCTCGTCGGCACGCTCGTAGGCGGTGCGATGCACCGCGTGGGCCTCCTCGCTGCCGGCACCCGACAGGTTGGCCGCGATCTGGCGGGCGGCGGTCTCGACCGAGTCTTGGTCGGTCTGCGCGCCGCCGGCGAACTCCTTGCCGGAGGCGTTGATGTCCTCGCTGGCGGACTTGTCGTAACGAATCTTCACGTCGTGCTCCCTCTTCCTACGAGCTCTCGGACCGTCAGGCCTGGATGTCTCGGCGCAGCGACGTCGCCGCCGACTCGCCGTCGGTGGCGGACACCTTCTGCAGGGAGCTCGACTCCTCGGTCGTCTGCGCCTGCGACTGCTCGCCCCGGTTGATGTTGGTGCCGACCGTGGCCACGTTGTTGGCGTTGGCCTGCTTCGCCGACGCGAGGGCGGTGTGGGCCGAACGCTGTGCGTTGCCGGCCGGGCCGACGTTGAGGCCCTCGGTGGCCTGCGTACGGCCAAGGTGGCGCGTCGCGGACGACGACGCGTCCTCGCTCGCGGTGCCGTGACCGCTCTTGGCGGCCTTGGACAACGAGCCGAGCTCTTCGTTACCCCAGTAGTTAGCACCCATGGTGGGCAAACCTCTCCTCAGACGACGAGTCAGTACAGACCATACGACGTACGGGGTCCACGGGGGCAAGGGAGAAACGGCAGCTGTCCCGGAATGTGGCGCCGCGTATCTCGCCGCCGCCGGGGCACCTCATTTTTTTCCGTGACCTGTGATTTGGCTAGAGTCCGTGACCTCTCAGGAAGACGGCTCGGCATGCGCGGTCAGGAGGGCGGCGGCAGCTCATCGCCGCTGATCGAGGGCTTCACCGACGTCGGCGATGCGCTGAGTTCAGGATTGGTATCGATGTTCTCCTTGGTGATCGGTGCAGTGGGCCTGACGTTGGTCGTCCTCTCCGGATGGTCCTGGCGCGGTCGGACCCGGGCAGCACGGTGGTGGACCCGACGCACGGGCGGCGAACTCCTGGTGCTGGCGTTCCTCCCCTCGCTCGGGCTCGTGCTTCTCGGTGCCGGACTGGCCGAGATCGGCTCGCTCTCCGGCCTCTCTTCCGTTCTTGCGGTCCTCGGCGCGCTGTCGCTCGTCCTCGGGCTCCTGATCACCGGCGTCGGCCTCCTCTGGTGGCCGGCGCAGCGCCTGTGGGGCCCGCGCTGGTACACCAGCCAGTCCGCGAAGGGCCGGTGGGACGCTCTTTCCGACCCGTTCTCCTCGCTCGCCGGCCGTCTCGGATCGACGGCCTCCACTCCTGAGCCGCGGTGGTTCGGCGGAGCGATCGCATCCTGGCGCGGGGGCCGTGTCCTGGATCCGGACACTCGGGAGCGGCCGGATGCCGCGTCGCGTCGCGGCACGGTGGCGGGCATCATACGCCTTGGCGAAGGCGGGCTCTGGTTCGAGTCGACCGGTGGGCCGACCACCTGGTCCGGCCGCGCCTCCGCCGGTGTGCGGTGGTCGGAGATCATGGATGTGCGGGTTGTGCCCGCTCGCGCAGGCGCCGACGGGAGGGTGCGCACAGGCGTTCTCTACCGTTCGTGGTTCCGGAGGCTCGTCGTCGCGACAGCCGACGAGAGCTACCTCTACGAGATCTCGTGGGGCCGCGCCCAAGCTGTCGCCGATGCCATCGCCCAGGAGAGAACTGCCCGCCATGCGCGTTGACCATCCGATCGCGCCGTGAGATCGCTGGGCGCGCTGGTCCCGGCTGACGCCTCCGGGTTGCGTCGCGAACGTCGTCGTCGCGGTCGGCGCGGCGGTAACCCTTTCGCCGCGAGGCGGGCCTCGCTACAGTCCGGACGGTTCGTGGGCTCTCCGGAAGGACGACTCGGGATGCACTTCGGCCATGTTGGCCTCGGCCTCGCCACCCTGGTCTCCTGCGCCCTCTCGGGGTGTGACGATCCCGAGCCCGCCACCGACGCGAAGTCCGTCGATGGCAAGATCTGCGGATACCTCAGCCCCGCCTTGATCGAGTCGATCGTCGGTCACGACGATGCGGCGGCGGCAGGTGACGAGATCGTGCCGGCCGACGAGCGGGCCGACCGCGAGCAGGAGTGCGCCGTCGTCGACGGCAACCGCACCGTTGTCTTGGCCCAGGTTCACGATGCCCCCTCGACACGACCCGGTCACGACGCTGCACCCCTCGACAACTGCGTGCGACTCGACGACCTGGCCGACTGGACCGGCAGCGTCTGTTGGAGCGACTCGAGCATGCGCGCGACCGTGTGGCCCGACAACGGGGCCCGGCTCCTCGAGGTCTCGTACTTTCCCGAGGGAGGGGGCGCCGACAAGGTCGACACCCGCGACGAGCTCGTCCATGTCACGGTCTCGCTGGCCCGTGACGTCGAGGCAAACATCAAGTCGTACGACGAGAGGCACCAGTGAGCGCTCACGCCCCCACAGGACATCCAGAACAACCTCCGGTGACCGTTCGACCGACGACCTTCACGAGCTCCTCGAAGGTGTCACGGAGGAGGTCCGCATCGGCGACCCGCCACAGATCCGGGACGCGGATCAGTGCACGGGCCCTCGCCGGCGTGGCAGCGGCTGCGTTGGTCGCCTCACTCGCCGGATGCGACGACGAGCCGGAGGCCGACGCGACGTCGCGCCTGTGCGGGATGCTCGACCCCGAGGCCGCAGAGCGGATTACCGGGGACGTCGAGCTGACCGGCTTCGGTGGCGGGAACCTCGACGCGACACGACGTCAGGGGAACGCTCTCACCTGCATCGTCGACGGTCCTGGTGGCGAGGACCTCCTTCAGATCACCACGATGGATCTGTCGGACCAGGCCGAGTGGGCGGCGATGCAGAAGCAGCTCACTGACGAGATCGCCGGAAGCGACACCTGCGCGATGCGCACGGACGAGCCGCTCGGGTACGTCTGTCGGAGCACAGACGCCACCGAGATCGCTGTGCTCTTTCCTCGTCGCTGGGTACGCGTGGACGCCACGGCCCGCGCCAACGCGGAGCCTCCCGAACCCAAGGCCGTGCTCACGGTCGCGGCCAACGTCCACGCCAACCTCGAGGCGTACGACGAGAAGCAGTGATGCGTCCGGGACCTGATGAGGAACGTGGATGAGTCCTCGTTCGTACCGGACTGCGGGCACTGCTTCACCTCCCCTACCCTCGACGCTCTGGGGCCGGGCTACGTGCGCCGCACCGACGGACGCACGCAGACCAGGGTCGTCCTCCCCGACCGCTTCGTCTTCTTGACGCTCTTCGGGAAGGACGGGACCGACGATGCTGTGGTAGCCACTGCCGTGGACCTCATCGAGAACGCGCGAGGAAACCTGACGGCGAGGGAAACCCCGACGCCCGGGTGGCCCCCCTCCTCGCACATGAACTGGATGTACATCAGCGAAGCGCGCGACG
>NZ_JARBCJ010000142.1:0-3372 GCF_028803055.1 Mumia sp. | reverse complement strand
ACCACCGCGTCCGGTTTCTGCCTCGCCGATCGCCGATCGCCGACCGGCCGAGCAGGCGCGCCTCGGAGACGTTTACCGCGACCTGTGACTTCGCTACAGTCCGTACGGTCCGTGACCTCTTAGGAAGGACGACTCGGGATGCGCGTTGAGGACGGCGGCGGCAGCTCATCTCTGCTCATCGCGGGTTTCGAACGGCACGACGTCTCCCCAGGCACGATCACCTCGCAGGCCGATGCCGTCGCGACACCGGCCGGTGACGTCGAGAACTTCAACGCCGACCTCACCAAGAAGCACAACACCGCCCGCGAAGGCGTGGCCGGTGTGATCGCCACGGCGATGGAGGGTGCGGACGCGCCGACCAAGAACCAGGCACGCACTCTGATCCAAGGCATCACCATCGGGGCCGGCGCGATCCGGCACTTCGGCACCGCCGTCGAGACCTTCAACGGTGCGGTCGACGGACTCAACAACCAGATCCGCTCCGAGAAGACGCGCGAGGATCAGCTGAAGAAGAAGGCGGCGCTCTCCGGTCAGCACGCCGGCGCGGTCGAGACGCTCCAGTCCGCCGCCCGCACCGCCAAGGGCCAGCTGACCGACCCGCTCGATCCCAAGCACGTCAGTGCTCTGTATGCCGCCGGCGCCCTCCCCTCCTTCGCGCCCGCGATGTTCAGCAACGTCGCCGACTTGACCAAGGTCAAGCTCACGGCGCTTCCGGTCGACCTCGCCAACATGACCGATCGCGAGCAGGCCGACTACATCAAGCAGAACGCCGCGACTCTCGATCCCGCGCTGATCGCGCTGTTCGGTCCCGCGGCCAAGCAGATGGTGGCCCAGGACGTCGGCGCCGCGATCAAGAACAAGGCGATCGACCGCGCCACCGTCGATGTCCTCAGCTCTCTCAAGAACGACCCGGCGTTCGCCAAGGCGCTCTACAGCACGGTTACCCCCGACGAGTTCTCCAAGGCGATCGCCCACATCAACCTGGACCTCTTCGGCGTGGGCCCCGACCGCAACGGCGCGACCTTCCCTGGCACGGCCAAGGACAAGCTCGCGCTGTACGACGACTTCATCGACGCCGCCGGCGTGACCCTCGCGACGTACAGTCGCACGGTCGACGCCGACAAGCTCACCGACACGTGGTTCGACGCGATCACCGACCGGGACAACCCGACCAACGCCGCCGCGCTGACGCTGCTGCTGCGTGAGGGCGGCGAAGCCGGCGGCGAGTACGACGCGGCCTTCATCTCGGACCTCAGCAGCAGGGTCCTGGACTGGGAGCGCGACCAAGACGATGCTGTCTGGGGTCCTCTGGCCGAGGCGAGCGGGCAGTGGATCCGCGATCCCGACCGTGTCACGCTCAACGAGTACACCTTCAACAACGGCTACGAAGACGAGACCAACTACACCTTCGAGGGTGGCCACGCGACGGACGGTCTCGCCAACCTGCTCGGGGCGATGGGCAGCTCCCCCGAGGGCGCCCAGCGATTCTTCAGCGACGGAGACGGCGTCGACGACGATCGCCTCGAGTACCTCATGTTCAAACGCACCTTCTCCTCCGAGGGAGTGACGCGGAGCGACGAGGGAGACGGCCTGGGTGAGGCGCTGGAGGCGGCCACCACGGGGCACCTGCGCTCAGGCGAGAACAGCGGTCCCCCTTCGCTGGGCGACTACACCGACGAGCGTGCTGCCGCACTGGCGTCGAAGGTGTTCACCCTGATCGGAGAGAACAGCGGGACGGGCAACACCGACCACCTCCTCGATCCCAAGAAGCAGGGCACCGGGGGCGGTGGCATCGGCGACGAGTGGCACATGTGGAGCGAGATGCGCGACAGCATCGGCAACATCGGCGCCGGTTACGCCGAGGACGTCTATCGCACCCTCGCGAACGGCCAGGGCGTCGATGGTGACGGAAAGCTCACCGTCAGCTACGACAACCTCAACGCGGTCCTCGGCGAGATCGGTCGGGGCGACGACAAGTCGGGCATCGAGGTGCTTGCCACGGCGCTCGTCATCGAGGGCAACGACCGCATGGGTGAGGAGATCGCCGAGTACGAGCGCGAGGCGATCGCCGAGTGGCGGGCAGCCCACCCGAACCATCCCGCGGGCGAGCCGCTCCCTGCCGAGGTGATGAAGAACATCAAGAACGCGTCCGTGCTCGCCGAGGACAGCGCGGACCGCGAGCTCACCGACGTGGTGGAGGACAACGGACGTGTGCTCGGTCGGCTGCTCGGCCAGTCCGTCACCGTCGACATGGATGACGAAGAGGCAGCGGCGGCCCGGGCGGCGCTGGCGGCGAAGGCGTTCGATGTCGCGACCGGTTTCCTGCCCGGCAACGAAGTACTCGGACAGGGAGCGTCCGAGCTCGCCAAGACGGCCTTCGACACCGCGAAGTCACAGGGTCTCGACGCGATCAAGAGTGGTGTCACGAGCGCTCCGGCACCGACCTCGGACGCCTACCGCGCCACCACGGACAACGCGTGGCGCGAGAACCTGCAGGGCGGGTTGGCCAACGTGCTCGTCCAGTACGGCTACACCGCAGGCAACGACGGGCAGGACCTTCCCCGAGATGCCCTCGACAGCAACGGCCACGTCAAGCGTGAGTTCGTGGCGGAAGGTGGGACGGCGCCGACCTCGTGGCACGACTGGTGGGACAGCGACGCCGGCAACAACTACGGCACCTTGAGAGAGTCGATGGACCAGGCGTTCAACAATGCCGAGGAGGAAGCTGTTGAGGACGCCAAGAATCGCGAAGATGACGGCAACCAAGAGTCGCGCGGTGGGTGAGATGCGCCGCAGGTTCCGTGCCGTGGTTGCCCTCGCGGTGCTGTCCCTGGCGCTCGCCGGGTGCGACAGCGGCTCCGATCGCGCCGACGGCGACGAGGCGGTGCAGATGGTCGACGGCTTGGTCTGCGGCGTGTTCGACGTCGACATCGTGGAGGCTGTCGTCGAGTCGGACGACTACACCGCCTCCGGCACCGGCGTTCCCGAGATCGGTTCGGCGCCCGACTCCGGCCGCATCGAGTGCTCCATCGGTGTGGGTGAGGACGACTTCGACCACCGCGTCCGGTTCTCTGCGTCGCCGATCGCCGACAAGGCCGAGCAGACGCGGGTGGAGGCACGCGAGGCTGCCGCCTTGGCCAGCAGCCGGCAGAAGATCGGCGAACAGGGCGGGCACTGCTTCACCTCCCCGACCCTCGACGCTCTCGGGTCGGGTTACGTGTGCCGCACCGACGGACGCACGCAGACCAGGGTCGTCCTCCCCGACCGCTTCGTCTATCTGACGCTCTTCGGGGAGAACGGCACCGACGATGCCGTGGTAGCGGCTGCCGTGGACCTCATCGAGAACGCGCGAGGAAACCTGGCGGCGAGGGA
>NZ_JARBCJ010000141.1:0-9060 GCF_028803055.1 Mumia sp. | reverse complement strand
CCTCGGCGCCCTTGTGGTGGGCCTCCTGGACGTGCCAGGAGTTGCCGTCCGGGTCGTCGAGGTAGACGTAGGACATGAAGTCACGGTGCTCGGGGTCGACGCCGGGCGCCATGCCGCCGGTCGCGACGTCGAAGTGCTGGATGCCGGAGCTCACGACGCCTCGTCCCTCGAGCTCCGCGTAGGCGGCCTCGATGTCGTCCACGACGAGGTGAAGGCCCTTGGTCGCGCCAGGCTCGGCCCCGTTGAGACCGACCCCGAACGTGACCGAGCACCCCGAGCCGACAGGCGTGACCTGGACGACCCGGAAGTCGTCGCTCGCCTGATGGTCGACGTCCAGGTGGAAGCCCAGACTCTGGGTGTAGAACTCCTTGGCCCGGTCGACGTCGGTGACTCCCAGGATGATGTTCTCGAGCTTCCAGTCCATCGGCTCGTCCTTCCGGTAGGTCGGTCACGACAGCCGCCTATGCTGACGCCATGCCGAAGTCTGCCAGCCTCGCCCTCCTCCTCTCCACGGTATTCCTGGCAGTAGCGGGGTGCTCCGGGGACGACGGCACGGACGAGCCCGCACGCGATCCCGGCGAGCGGCTCGCTGCCGCTCGTGCCGTGCTCGACGACGCCGAGAGCATCAAGCTCGATCTCGCGACCAAGAGCCTTCCGTCGGGCGTCACCGGGCTCCTCGAGGCCAAGGGGACGGGCACCCACGCTCCCGCTTTCGAGGGTGACGTCAAGGTCTCGCTCAAGGGCGTGCCGGTCAACGCCGAGGTGATCTCGGTCGACGGCACCGTGCACGCCAAGACCGGCTTCGCTCCCGACTTCCTGCCGATCGATCCGGCGTCGATCGGCGCGCCCGACCCGGCGACGCTGATGCGGACCGACGGCGGCGTCTCCTCGCTCCTGACCGAGACCGACGACGTCTCGACCGACGGCGAGAGCCGCGACGGTCGAGACGTGCTGACGACCATCAGCGGCACGATCGACGGCGCCGTGGTCCGAGGGCTGATCCCGACGGCTCAGGCCGGAGCGACGTTCGACGCGACCTATCGCCTGACCGACGACGACGTCCTCCGCGACATCACCCTGGAGGGTCCGTTCTACAAGGACGTCGAGCCGGTCACCTACACGGTCGCCGTCACCGCCTCCGACGACGCGGTCGAGATCACCGCACCGTGAGCGAGCCGTCCGCGGCCGCGGCACCGGTCGCGAACCCGGCGGCGCGCCTCCTGCTCGCACTCGCCGCGGTCGCGGTCGCGTTCGCCGCCGCCGACACGTACGTCGTCGTGATGGCGTTGCCGGACATGATGACGGCCGGTGGGCTGGGGCTCGACGAGCTGCAGCGGGCAGCGCCGATCGTGTCGGGCTTCCTGCTGGGCTACGTCGCGGTCCTCCCCCTCGTCGGCCGGATCGCGGACATCCGTGGACGACGCCCCGTCCTCGTCGGCTCGCTGGTGCTCTTCGCCATCGGGTCCGTCGTGACCGCTGCCGCCGACGGGCTCACGGTGATGGTCGTCGGTCGGTTCCTCCAGGGCGTCGGGGGTGGCGGGCTCGTTCCGGCGACGCTGGCACTCGTCGCGGACCTGTGGCCCCCGCGCCGGCGTGGTGTCCCGCTCGGCATCGTCGGCGCGGTGCAGGAGCTCGGGAGCGTCCTCGGCCCGCTGTACGGCGCCGCGGTGCTCGCGGTCGGCGACTGGCGCGCGATCTTCTGGTTGAACTGTGCCGTCGCCCTCGTGCTGGCTGCGGCGATCGCGGCCTCCGGCCGGATGCTCGCCCTGTCTCACGAGCGAGGGTCTGACGAGCGAGGGTCTGACGAGCGAGGGGCGGGCGCCGGCTCGCCGGGCGAGCGAGGGGCGGGCGCCGGGTCGCCGGGCCGCGACGTCCTCGGCGCCGCCCTCGCCGTCCTCGCCGTCATGGGCCTCGCGCTCGCGATCGGCCAGCCCGACCGCGTGCGCAACGACGTCGAGCTCGGGACCCTGCTCCTCCCCCTCGTGGCGGAGTCACGCTGGACGACCCCGGTCGCGCTGGCGACGTACGCACTCGCCGCCGCCTTCGTCGCCCGTCAGCTGACGGCCCGGCGGCCGCTGATCGCGGTACGCACCTGGCCGGCGACGGTCCGCGCCGTCGACCTCGTCGGCGCCGCGCTGCTCGGCCTCGCGCTGGGCTGCGTGATCGTCACGTTCGCCTCGGCCGACCCCGAGCAGAGCGTCGTGTCCCCCAACGCTCCCCTGCTGCTCGGCGCGGCCGCTGTCGCCACCGCGGCCTTCGTCGTTCGGCAGCGCACGGCTGCTGCACCCCTCATCCCCCGCCGTACGCTGCGCCAGCGCCCGGCGTGGGGCGCGCTGGTCGTGTCGCTGTTCGTGGGAGCGGCCCTGATCGCCGCCCTCGTGGACGTCCCGTTCTTTGCGCGGCTGACCGAGCACCGCGGCTCCCAGCTGGCCGCCGCCCTCGTGCTCGTCGAGTTCCTGGTGGCGATCCCCGTGGGTGCTGTCGTGGGCGGTTACGCCACCCGACGGGTCCGCCCGGCGTGGATCGCCGGCGCGGGGATGACGCTCGCCTGCGGGTGCTTCGTCGCGATGGCAGGCTGGGACGGTGACGCGCTCGCCCACGTGTCGTCGGCAGTCGTCCTGGCGCTCGCCGGCCTCGGCTTCGGTCTCGCCGTGGCCCCGGTCAACGCCGCGCTGCTCGACGCGACCCCGGACGAGACGCACGGCGTCGCCTCGGCGCTCGTCGTCGTGGCCCGGATGGTCGGCATGCTGGTCGGGATCTCGGTCCTGACGTCCTGGGGGCTGCGGGCCTACTACGACGCGGTGGACCGGATCCCTCCCCTGTCCGAGGTCTGTCCGGGGTCCGCCACCGCGTGCAAGGCCTACAACGCCGAGCTCGTGGACGCCGGCATCGTCCAGCTCAGCACGGTCTTCGCCGGAGCCGCGGTGTGCGCGGGTCTCGCGGCGGTCGCGGCCGTCCTGCTGCTCGACGTGCCTCGACGCCGTACGAAGGACGCCGCAACCAGGGAGCGGCCGTCGGGGTCGTGATCCTCATCACGAGGGCTGCTCCTGATCCACGCTCCTCCGCGACTGGTCGTACGCTCCTGCCCATGAAGGACGACTTCGACGACCTCCTCGCCGCCAACCGCCGGTACGCCGACGCGTTCGACCTGGCCGGGTTCGACGGCGTGGCCCGAGCCGGCATGGCGATCGTGACGTGCATGGACTCGCGCATCGACCCGCTGCGGATGGTCGGCCTCGAGCCAGGTGACGCCAAGATCCTGCGCAACCCGGGAGGGCGTGTCACCGAGCAGGTCCTGGTCGCTCTCGTGCTCGGCGCGAACCTGCTGAAGGTCGACCGCGTGATGGTCGTCGAGCACACCCGGTGCGCGATGGCGAGCGCGTCGGAGTCCGATCTGCAGGCACGGATCGGAGATGCCACCGGCACGGATGCGACGTGGATGTTCCTCGGGGCGATCAACGACCAGCGCGCGGAGCTGGCCGAGTCGGTGCACAAGATCGACTCGCACCCGCTGATCCCGCCGCACGTGAAGGCCGGCGGGTTCCTGTACGACGTCGACACAGGGCTGCTCGAGCAGGTCGTCTGATCGCGGCCACCCCGCGTCACGACGACGTACGCCACCTCAGCGCGGGCGTACGGTCGTCCCGCCCCAGGTCTCCGGACGCAGGTCCTCGACGGTCTCGGTGAACAGCCAGCGGTGGCCGGCCAGGTCCTCCGCGGCGTACTGACGTTCGCCGTACTCGAAGGTGATCGGCTCCATCACGATCGTCGCGCCATGCGATCGGGCATGGGCGCAGTGCTCGTCGACCGCATCGACGCGGACCAAGACCTCGTGGGTAACCTCACCGGCGCGAGGGGGCCGTTGGTCGTGGCGGACGTCAGCGACGATCACCGCCCCGTCACCGACGCCGAGCTGCGAGCGATGGTCCTCGCCGATCCGCACGTGCTCCTGGAATCCGAAGGCCGACTCGAGCCACTCGACGGCCGCACGGACGTCGGGATAGACGAGGACCGGGACCACCGTGGCGGCAGGAATCGAGCGATTGCGTCTCATGCGCTCCATGCTGCACCCGGCGTAGGCCCCGAGTCACGCCTTACGCGTCGATGCGGTCCGCGTCCAGCTCGTACGCTCCCTGGACGATGAACTCCTTGCGCGGCGCCACCTCGTTGCCCATGAGCAGCTCGAACACCGCGCTCGCCTCCTCGGCGTCGTCCACCGTGAGACGCCGGAGGGTGCGGCGCCTGGGATCCATCGTCGTCTCCTTGAGCTGGTCGGCGTCCATCTCACCGAGGCCCTTGTAGCGCTGGATCGGGTCCTTCCAGCGCAGGCCCTTCTTGGTGAGCTCGGCGAGCTTCCGCTGAAGCTCGGGGTCGGAGTAGGTGTAGACGTACTTGTCCATCCCCTTCTTGGGGTTCGACAGCTCGATCCGGTGCAGCGGCGGCACGGCGGAGTAGACGCGGCCCTCTTCGACGAGGTCGCGCATGTAGCGGAAGAACAGTGTTGCGAGGAGGCATCGGATGTGGGCGCCGTCCGCATCCGCGTCGGCCATGAAGATGATCCGGCCGTAGCGCGCCTGCTCGGCGTCGAACGTGCGCCCCGACCCTGCGCCGACGACCTGGATGATCGACGAGCACTCGGCGTTCTTGAGCATGTCGGCGATGGAGGACTTCTGGACGTTGAGGATCTTGCCGCGGATCGGCAGCAGCGCCTGGAAGTCCGACGAGCGGGCGGCCTTGGCCGTACCGAGCGCGGAGTCGCCCTCGACGATGAAGAGCTCAGTGCGGTCGTTGTCGTTGCTACGGCAGTCGGCCAACTTGGCCGGGAGCGAGCTGGACTCGAGGGCGCTCTTGCGGCGCTGCGTCTCGCGCTGCTGTCGGGCCATCTCGCGGGTGCGGGCGGCCGCGACGACCTTCTCCATGACGGCGCGCGCCTTGGCCTTGTGAGCGGTCTTGTTGGACGTCAGGAACGCCTTGAGCTCCTCGGAGACCACCTTGGCGACGATCCGGGTGACCGGCGGGGTCCCGAGGACCTCCTTGGTCTGCCCCTCGAACTGGGGCTCGGCCAGCCGGACCGTGATGACGGCCGTCATCCCCTCGAGGATGTCGTCCTTGATGACGTCCTTGTCGTTGGCCTTGAGCTGGCGGTTGGCGCGCAGGACCTCGTTGAAGGTCTTGGTCAGCGCTCGCTCGAACCCGCTCACGTGCGTGCCGCCCTTGGGCGTGGCGATGATGTTGACGTAGGACCTGGTCACCGTCTCGTAGCCGGTCCCCCACCGCAGCGCGATGTCGACGCCGAGGTCGCGCTCGACGTCCTGGGGACTCATGTGGCCCTTGTCGTCGAGCAGCGGAACGGTCTCGGTGAAGTGACCGCTGCCCGACAGCCGCAGCACGTCCGAGACAGCGGGGTCGGGGGCGAGGAACTCGCAGAACTCCGTGATGCCTCCGTCGTGCTTGAACGACTCCTTGAGCGGCGCGTCGCCGCGCTCGTCGCGCAGCACGATCTCGAGACCCGGCACCAGGAACGACGTCTGCCGGGCTCGGGCGACCAGCTCCTCGTACGAGAACTCCGCACCCTTGATGAAGATCTGGTGGTCCGCCCAGTAGCGGACGCGTGTGCCGGTCGTCGCCTTCTTGATGCGCCCGAGCTTGCGCAGTCCGCTTGAGGGCGTGAAGGGCGCGTCGGAACCCTCGCCGTCGAACGAGCCCGGTGCTCCGCGGCGGAACGACATCTCCCAGCGCCCACCGTCCTTGGCGACCTCGACGTCGAGCCGCTCCGACAGCGCGTTGACGACCGAGGCGCCCACGCCGTGGAGACCGCCGGTCGCGACGTACGAGCCGCCGCCGAACTTGCCGCCCGCGTGGAGCTTGGTGAAGACGACCTCGACACCGCTCAGCCCGGTCTTGGTCTCGGTGTCGACGGGGATGCCTCGGCCGTTGTCCTGGACCTCGACGGAGCCGTCGGGATGCAGCACGACCTCGATCCGGTCGCAGAACCCACCGAGCGCCTCGTCCACCGCGTTGTCGATGATCTCCCAGAGGCAGTGCATCAACCCACGGGTGTCGGTCGAGCCGATGTACATCCCTGGCCGCTTGCGGACGGCCTCCAAGCCCTCAAGGACCAGCAGGTTGCGGGCGTTGTACTCGGTGTCGATGACAGGCTCCTTATCCACACGCTCCGGGGTCGTCCGGCGCGTCGGTGCCAAATCTACCCAGCCCGTACGACGCCCTCGGTGCACCGTACGGCCCTCGCGGCGCGGCGTGTCGTACGCCACACCGCAGGTCGCCACGTGGCGTCGTTGCCCGCTGCGGGTACCGTCGAGTTGTCGAGCCATTCGCGAGGTGATCCGCTGCGGGAACACGCGCTCATGGTTGGATGTTGAAGCAGAGGAAGGCACTGAAGCCTTCCGCCCTGAAGAACCGTTGTTCGGAGAGAAGAGGTCAGACGTGACAGCTGCTGTCGCCCCCACCGCTGCCCTCAGCGCCGCTGATCGTTGCGACCGTTGTGGAGCCCAGGCCTACGTCCGTGTTGAGCTCGCCAACGGCTTCGAGCTGCTGTTCTGCGCCCACCACGGCCGCGCGCACGACGCCAAGCTTCGCGAGGTCGCGGCGAACATCCACGACGAGAGCGACAAGCTCACGGCCACCCCGGCGAACGCGCCGGCCGAGGAGCACTGAGCCTCGGCGCCGCCGACGCCTGAACGAGCGTGATGAAGGGCCCCGTACCTGGTGGTACGGGGCCCTTCGTCGTGTCGGTGTCGCTGCCTGCTCCGTGTCAGTGACGCACGCCGTAGGCCCAGCGCGGCAGCATCACCAGACCATCGATGACGGCGTCACCGCTGAGCCGAACGGGGCCGGTGCGGCGTTGGGTCGGTCCAGGGGCGGTCCTCACGACGCCGAACTTCCGACGACCCGCCGCCCCGATGAAGGTGGTGCCCTTCACGCCAGGCCTGTGGATGGTGATCCCCCTGCGCCCGGGCTCACGCTTGAGCACGACGACGACCTCCGAGCGCTTCTGGACCCCGCGCAGGGTCACGGTCCCTCGAGCGCGAAGCCTCGTCGCGCTCCCGTCGACGAAGCGCTTGTCGCGGAGCCGCTTCGTGCTGCCCGAGCGGGCGAGCGCACGGTCGTCGTACGGGCGCGCGGCGCACTGCTGGCGGGTCCACGCCGACACGTTCCCGGCGCGGTCGGTCGCACGCATCTGGACGCAGACGACCTTGCCGCGCGGCACCGCGAGGATCACCGAGCGCCGGGTCGTCCGCGCCAGAGCACGCGGCGTACGCCAGGCCCGCGACATCCGCGCGGCGGTCTGGGCCGTCACCGAGTAACGGACCTGGTACGAGGCGACGCTCGACTCGTGCTCCTCGGCTCCCCACCGGAACATCGCCCGGGACGTCAGCACGACCTCCTTCGCGCGCACGAAGGTGTGCACCGGCGGCACCTGGTCGAGGATCCAGCGCGCCGTGACGACGGGCGAGACCCGCCCCGCGGCGTCGATGGCCCGGACGCGGAGCTCCTGCTTACGGCCCGCCACCTCGGGCGACCAGCGCGAGATCTGGTGAGGGCTCGAGCACTCCTCGAACCCCGCGTTGCTGCCGTAGCCACACTCGTACGTGAGCCACGCGTCGGCTGCGTCGGCGTCGGTCGCGGCGAAGCGGACGACCTGGTTCGCCACCTTGGTCACTGCCGGCGGGACGGCCGTGAAGCGTACGGACGGCGTCCGCGTGTCCGGGAACGAGCGCAGGAGGGTCGACCCGTGCATCACGAGCGGACCGTTCGCGCTCACGGCGACCGCCGATCGCCCGGTACTGGCGAACTGCCGCACGTGGGCCGTCGATGACCACACCACCCGGCGATACTCGCCGATGCGGCTCCACGATCCGTCGCCCGTCGAACGGTGCAGGCTCAGGCCGTCGCCCCCCGCGAAGAACGTGCCCCCCTCGGCCGCGAGGTCGAGCGTCTGCGTGGCCGAGAGACTGGCGAGCTTCGTGGGGGTCGACCAGGTGACACCGTCCGTGGAGGTACGGACCTCGCCACGTCGGGACCCGCCCTCTGCGTACGACAGCCCGAGGGCGATCCGGCCGCCGGCCGTGATCGCGACCCGCGGCGTCGCGCCGCCCCCTCCCGCCACGACAAGCGAGTGGGGAGCACCCCACGTGGTCCCGGCATCGGAGGAGGCCCGTACGGACCAGGTGTCGGCACCGGTCGCGGACACGACAACAGCCTCGTCCCCGTCGACGTCGACGTCGAGCTGCCCGTTGCCCACCTCGACGACGCTCGGTGTCGACCAGGTTGCGCCGCCGTCGCCGGTACGGGCGACGAAGACGTCAGAAGCGACCCTGTAGGCCAGGACCGCCCGGTTGCCGGAGGCAGCGAGCCGCAGGTTCGTCGGGGATGCGGTCGTCGCGATCTCGACCTTCTGAGGCGTGCCACCCGTAGCGCCACCTGACCAGCGGTTGACCCGGACGACGGGCTTGCCCGAGCCGGCGCGACCTGAGCTCGCGGTGAGGACGTGCACCCCCGCGACGGCCACGATGGGCGCGCTCGCGCTGTCATCGACCGTGCGCAGCGGTCCGAACGTCCGTCCCGCGTCGGTCGAGATGCGCAGATGGCTCTCCGGACGGCACGACGTCCCCGTGCACGGCCTCCACCGGACCGCGACCACCGAACCGTCCGCATCCGCGGCGACCGCGTCATCCGTCTGCGGCGCCCCACTGGACAGGTTCGTCACCGCCCACCCGAGCGGGGCGATGGGGTCGGCGGCGGCCAAGGTCTCACCGCCAGCGCTTCCCGGCGCGAACGCCAGGGCCCCCGCCACCAGCACCCCGCCGAGCGAGGTCGCCAGGATTGCCGCGAGCCGCGGCCGTCGTCCGATCTTCACGTGACCCTCCAGTCAGGTCACGCCACCGTGACTCTCAGACGTTGTTCTACCGCACCTCGGGGGTCACCTGACAGTGGCGGGGGTAACGATTCGTAACAGCGTTTCAGGGACAATCCGTACGCCCGAACTCGACGTCGTTGCCGGGTCCGTCCGGTGTGAACCGGTAACAGCCCTGCTCGATC
>NZ_JARBCJ010000140.1:0-9186 GCF_028803055.1 Mumia sp. | reverse complement strand
CCCGACGCGCGCTCGGTCGACCGCTGTCTCCGCGACCTCGGCGTACGCACCGTGCCCGCGATGCTCGTGACGCACGACCACGCCGACCATGTCGACGGCCTGCCCGGCGTGACGCGTCGCCGCTCGCTCGCCTGGATCGGCACCGGTCCGAGCAGCCCCGACGTCACGGACGTGCCCGTGCGTGAGCTGACGGCCGGAGACCGTTGGCGCGCTGGGGAGGTCACGCTGACCGTTCTCGGGCCTCTTGCCCGCCCCGGGCCTTCTGGCGTCGCCCCCGCGGCGGTGACCGAGGACACCGCCAACGACGCGAGCCTCGTCCTGCTCGCGGAGACCTCGGACGTCCGGGTCCTGCTGACCGGGGACGTGGAGCCCCCCGCGCAGCGGGCTCTCGCCGCGGCCTACCCCACACTCCAGGTCGACGTCCTCAAGGTTCCGCACCACGGCAGCGCGCACCAAGAGGTGGCGTGGCTGACCGGGCTCGGTGCGCGCTGGGCGACGGTCAGCGCGGGGGAGGGCAACACCTACGGCCATCCGGCACCGGAGACGTTGCAGCACCTCCGAGACGCCGGGGCCACGATCTTGCGTACCGATCCGGGTCGTGACGTCGCGGTCGTCGTACGCGACGGCCAGGTGTCCGGTGTCGTTCGCTGACCGTCGTCGGCGGTGTCCTCGCGACGTGGCATGCTGAGCGGCGATGGCGTCCTTGTTCAGCACCGTGCTCCTCGTCACCGGCGGTGTCGAGTTCCTCACCGACCGCGCGATGAGACGTGCTCTCGCTCAGCTCCACGACGAAGACCCCGAGGTGTCGGTCTCCGACGTCGAGGGCTCGACGATCGGGCAGGGCGAGCTGGCCGCGCTCACCAGTCCATCGTTGTTCTCCTCCCACAGCGCGGTCGTCGTACGCGGGATCGAGAGCCTCGACGCGACCGCGGCCGACGAGCTGCTCGCCTACGCCGCAGCGCCGGCGCCCGACGTCGCGGTCGTGCTCACCCACGGCGGGGGCCAGAAGGGCAAGGGCGTCCTCGACAAGCTCCGCAAGCTCGCGGCCGTCAAGGAGGTCACGACCACGGCACCCAAGCCCTGGGAGGTCTCGCGCTGGGTCGCCGCAGAGGTCCGTCACCTCGGCGCCTCCATCTCCGAGGAGGCGGCGGGCTACCTGGTCGACGCGGTGGGGCACGACCTTCGCTCCCTCGCCGCGGCCGCCGACCAGCTCGTCGACGCCGCGACCGGTGCCGACGGCAAGCGCGCACCGATCTCCCTCGAGCTCGTCCGTCAATACTTCGGTGGACGCGCGGAGGTGAAGGGCTTCGACATCGCCGACGCGGCGATCGACGGTGAGACGGCTCGCGCGCTCGAACAGCTGAGGTGGGCCCTCAACAACAACGTGGCCCCCGTGCTCATCACCTCGGCGTTCGCGACAGGGCTCCGTTCGCTCGCCCGTTACGGCGTGGCGTCGAGCAAGGGCCTCCGTGAGGCCGAGCTGGCGCGCGAGGTCGGTGCGCCGCCGTTCCGGCTCAAGCGGCTGCGTGCGCAGCTGCGGGGGTGGGACACCGCAGGGCTCACGACGGCCATCGGCGCCGTCGCCCGAGCAGACCTCGACGTCAAGGGAGCGTCAGACCCGCACTACGCGCTGGAGCGGATGGTCCTCACCGTCGCCGCCTCGCGCGTCCAGTGACGGCGCGATCTCGCCCGGACGCACGAACGGCACCCCCCGCCGGGAGGTGCCGTTGCGTCGGTGAGGTCAGGCGCTCAGAGCGCTGCTGACTTCTTCGCGATGGACGACTTGCGGTTAGCCGCCTGGTTCTTGTGGATGACGCCCTTGGACGCAGCCTTGTCGAGCTTGCGGGTCGCTGCCCTCGCGAGCTGCTGCGCCTCGTCGGTGTTGCCGGCGTCGATGGCGTCGGTGAACCGGCGGACGACGGTCTTCAGCTCCGAGCGCACGGCCTTGTTGCGCTCACGCGCACGCTCGTTCTGCCGGTTGCGCTTGATCTGCGACTTGATGTTTGCCACGGGGCAAGCCTCGTTGTTCTGTCGAAGTGGATGGGTGCGCGCGCGGACACGGACACGCGACCACCCACTGTATCAGCGGCAGACCGGTCGGCCAAAACGCGCCTCGATCCTGCCGGGAGCCGTCCGACGACGAGCGGGATGGCCGAAGCCAGCGGCCCCCGGCCACCGCACGCGTGCAGTGGACGAGGGCCGCGTCGGGTCGCCTCCGTACTAGCGCGGCGGCGGATAACCGCCGTCGCGGCGCTCCTCGACCACGTGCGTCGAGCGCGTGCGCTGGTGGTTGACGATCAGCGAGACGACGATGGCGGCGACGCCCGCGAGGAGCAGGATCCAGCCGAGCGTCCCCGTGTCCACCACGGTCGTGTCGATGTTGATGACGTCCAGGGCGAAGATCAGGCCGAGGACGATGAGAACGATGCCGAGTCCGATGACCACGACAGTCCTTTCTCTGGGGGATGGTGGCGCTCAACGTACCCGGCTTGGTCCCGGCCGTCAGGCCACCGCGGCCGCCGCCGGGGCGAGAAAAGCCCGGGGCGTCAGCGCACCGGCACGATCCGGTAGCCCAGCGGCATCAGCGAGATCGGGATCATCTTGAAGTTCGCGAGACCGAGCGGGATGCCGATGATGGTGAGGCAGAGGGCGATCCCGCTGACCAGGTGGGCGATCGCGAGCCAGACTCCGGCCAGGACGATCCAGATCACGTTGCCGATCATCGACGCCACCCCGGCGGACGGGTTCGGCTCGATGGTGCGCCCGAAGGGCCACAGCGCGTAGGAGGCGATGCGGAACGACGCGATCCCCCAGGGGATGCCGATGATCGTGATGCAGAGCAGGACACCGGCGAGCGTGTAGCCGATCGCGAGCCAGATCCCGCTGAGCAGGAGCCAGATGACGTTGAGGATCACGTTCACGCTCGAACTGTAAGGCGCATTGCGTGGCGACGTACGACCTGTGCCCTCATGCATTCGGGAACCTGGGGCCGTCATGGGAGGATGGGAGGCACCATGGCCAAGACCTCTCCTGCCTCCTCGGCGCCCGCTCCCGGGGCGACCGATCCGGCGATCCTCCGCAACTTCAGCATCATCGCCCACATCGACCACGGCAAGTCGACGCTGGCCGACCGGATGCTGCAGCACACGGGCGTCGTCGACGGTCGCGCGATGCGCGCGCAGTACCTCGACCGGATGGACATCGAGCGCGAGCGCGGCATCACGATCAAGAGCCAGGCCGTACGGCTGCCGTTCACCAAGTCGACCGGTGAGGACGCGGGGACGACGTACGTCCTCAACCTCATCGACACCCCCGGCCACGTCGACTTCACGTACGAGGTCAGTCGCAGCCTCGCGGCGTGCGAAGGCGCCATCTTGTTGGTGGACGCCGCGCAGGGCATCGAGGCCCAGACGCTGGCCAACCTCTACCTCGCGCTCGACGCGGACCTGACGGTCATCCCCGTGCTCAACAAGATCGACCTCCCGAGCGCGCAGCCGGACAAGTTCGCCGAGGAGCTGGCGCACCTGGTCGGCTGCGAGCCCGACGAGGTCCTGCGGGTCTCGGCCAAGACCGGGGTCGGCGTCGAGGCGGTGCTCAACGCGGTCGTCGACCAGATCCCCGCGCCCGTCGGGAAGCCCGACGAGTCGGCCCGCGCAATGATCTTCGACTCCGTCTACGACACCTATCGCGGCGTGGTGACCTACATCCGGGTGATCGACGGCCACCTGTCGCACCGCGACAAGATCAAGATGATGTCCACCGGTGCCGTGCACGAGCTGCTCGAGGTCGGCGTCATCTCGCCGGAGCCGAACAAGGCCGACCGGATCGGCGTGGGGGAGGTCGGCTACCTCATCACCGGGGTGAAAGAGGTGCGCCAGTCCCGCGTCGGCGACACCGTGACCTCGGCGCAGAAGCCGGCCACCGAGGCGCTCGGCGGCTACCGGCACCCCAACCCGATGGTCTTCGCCGGCCTCTACCCGATGGACGGCGACGACTACCCGACGCTGCGTGACGCGCTCGACAAGCTCCAGCTCAACGACGCCGCGCTGCAGTACGAGCCGGAGACGTCCGGAGCCCTCGGGTTCGGCTTCCGCATCGGTTTCCTCGGCCTGCTCCACATGGAGATCGTGCGGGAGCGGCTCGAGCGCGAGTTCAACCTCGACCTCATCTCGACGACTCCCAACGTGGTCTACCGGGTCGTCATGGAGGACGGCAGCGAGCACCGGGTCACCAACCCGAGCGAGTATCCGACGGGCAAGATCTCCGAGGTCTACGAGCCGGTGGTGCGGGCGACCGTCCTGACGCCGACCGACTACATCGGACCCGTGATGGAGCTGTGCCAGACGCGACGCGGCACCCTCCTCGGGATGGACTACCTCTCGGCGGACCGGGTCGAGATCCGCTACACCGTCCCGCTCGGAGAGATCGTCTTCGACTTCTTCGACAACCTCAAGAGCCGCACCAAGGGCTACGCCTCGCTCGACTACGAGGCGACCGGCGAGCAGGCCGCCGACCTGGTCAAGGTCGACATCCTGCTCCAGGGCGACCCGGTCGACGCCTTCAGCGCCATCGTGCACCGCGACAACGCCTACTCGTACGGCGTCGCGCTCGCGCAGAAGCTCAAGGAGCTCATCCCGCGCCAGCAGTTCGAGGTGCCCATCCAGGCGGCGATCGGTGCTCGGGTCATCGCCCGCGAGACCATCCGCGCGATCCGCAAGGACGTCCTCGCCAAGTGCTACGGCGGTGACATCAGCCGCAAGCGCAAGCTGCTCGAGAAGCAGAAGGAAGGCAAGAAGCGGATGAAGATGGTCGGCCGCGTCGAGGTGCCGCAGGAGGCGTTCGTGGCCGCGCTCTCCACCGGCGACTCGGGTGACAAGGGCAAGAAGTAGCCTCCCGTGAGGGCCGCCACGCTCGCCGACGTCGAGCTCCTCAGAGACATCGAGCGAGCGGCGGACGAGCGGTTCCGGGAGATCGGCCGGGACCTGGTCGCGGACGGTGAACCCGCGCCGTACGAGACGGTGGCCGCGGCGGTCGGTCGCGGCACGGCGTGGGTCGAGGTCGGGGACGCCGGCGCGCCGGTGGCGTACGCGCTCGCAGACGTGCTGGACGGCCGGGCCTTCCTCGAGCAGCTCTCCGTCCTCCCGGAGCACGGCCGACAGGGGATCGGTGCAGCGCTCGTCGACGTGGTCGCGGGGTGGGCACTCGCAGGCGGGCACGCCGAGCTGACGTTGACGACCTTCGCCGACGTGCCGTGGAACGCGCCGTACTACCGGCGCCTCGGCTTCGAGGTGGTGCCCGAGGCGCGGTGGAGCGCGGGTCTGCGTGAGCGTCATGTCGCCGAGTCGGCGTACTTCCGCCCTTGGCCACGGATCGTCATGGCGAGGCCGTTGCGCTGATCTGCGCCGACTCTTGAACACGTTCGAAGGCTGATGCTAGATTCGAACATGTTCAAGTCTCCTGACGGCGCTCTCTGATGGCCAAGGACACCCGCGACCGGCTGACCGCTGCCGCGCTACGGCTGTTCCGCGACGTCGGCTACCAGGCGACGACCATGCGCCGCATCGCGGACGAGGCCGGGCTGTCGCTCGGCAACGCCTACTACTACTTCTCGGGCAAGGACGAGCTTGTCCACGAGCTCTACGTCAGCGTCCAGCGCGAGCACCGTGACGTTGCGCTCCCGCGCCTCGTCGAAAGGGCTCCACTCGCGGACAACCTGCGCGCGGCCCTGCACGCCGGCCTCGACGTGATGACGCCCTACCACGGCTTCGGCACCACGTTCGTGCAGCAGGCGCTCCCCGCCTCGTCGTCGGCGAGCCCGTTCTCCGCGGAGTCGGGGAATGCGAGGGCAATGGCGGTCGACCTCATGGAGCACGTGGTCGCCACCTCCAAGGTGCGACTGCCGAGCGGACTACGCGACCGGCTCCCGGACCTGCTCTGGTTGCTCTACCTCGGTGTGACGCTCCATTGGGTCGTCGATCCGTCGCCGGAGCAGCAGCGCACACGGTCGCTCGTGGATCGGCTCGCACCGGTGGTCTCGAAGGCGGTCGCCCTGTCCCGACTCCCGGTGGCGCGGGGCCTGGTCGACGACGTCGTGGCGCTCACCCAGCCGTCCTCCGGTGCGCTGCGATGAGGCGCGGTGCGGTCGCCGTCGTCGCCGGAGCCTCCGGATACATCGGTCAGCACCTGGTTCGCGCCTGGTCGCGCCACGGGGCGGTGGTGCGGACGATCGGGCGCGGTCCGGACGCGGACGCGAGCTGGGGCGACGCGGCGGGGCTCGCCGACGTGCTCGGCGGTGCCGACCTCCTCGTGAATCTCGCCGGGCGCTCGGTGAGCTGCCGCTACTCCAAGCCCAACGCTGACGCGATCTTCGCCTCACGTACGGAGACCACCGCACTACTCGGCCGGGCCCTCGCCGCGTCGGCGTCCCCGCCGTCGCTGTGGGTCAACGCGAGCACGGCGACGATCTACCGCGATGCGCGAGACCGTCCCATGGACGAGGTGACAGGAGAGCGTGGCGCCGGGTTCTCCGTGGCCGTCGCGCGGGCGTGGGAGCACGAGCTCTTCGACGCGCCCACGGCCGTACGGAAGGTGGCGCTGAGGATGGCGATCGTCCTCGGTGCCGGCGGTGGTGCCGTGAACCCGTTCATCAACCTGGCCCGCCTCGGCTTCGGTGGACCGATGGGGGACGGCGGTCAGATGTTCAGCTGGGTGCACGTGGACGACGTCGTGCGCGTGGTGGACCATCTCGCCGAGCACCCCGAGATCGCCGGACCGGTCAACGTGGCCGCCCCTGACGCGGTGACGAACGCGGAGATGATGCGATCGGTGCGCCGGGCGTTCGGCCGCTCGCACGGTGTCCCGCTGCCGACCTGGGCGCTCGAAGCTGGAGCGCGGCTCATCAGGACCGAGGCCGAGCTCGTGCTCAAGAGCCGCTGGGTCGACCCGGCGACCCTGAGAGGGTCCGGGTTCGCGTTCGCCCATCCCGACCTCGACGGGGCGCTCGGCGAGATCGCGTCGCGCACGCGGCGAGGGCTCCTTCCGGTCGCGCTCGGCTGACCTGGTCCGCGGCCGACGGGCACCCTGCGTCACCAGGGGTGCTGATCGATAACGATTATCTGGTGGATGTGCCTCGGATCACGTCGATCACGTACGATTCGAGCCATCCTGTGATCGCCATCACCACCCCTAACGATGAGGTGCACCCTTCATGGCCAACGCCCCGACACCCGAGCATCTGGAGATTGTCGAGTCCCGTGCCAAGAACGTCGGCGAGATGTTCTTCGCCCGAGTACGCGAGACCCCCACTCGTGAGGCCTACCGCTACCCGGTCGGCGAGAACTGGCGCTCCCTGACCTGGGGCGAGACCGGAGACGTCGTCTCCCGGATCGCGGCAGGTCTCGTCTCGCTCGGCATCAAGCCGGAGGAGCGCGTCGCGATCGCGTCCGGGACCCGCTACGAGTGGATCCTCGCCGACCTCGCCATCATGGCGGCGGGCGCTGCGACGACCACCGTCTACCCGACGACCGTGACCGACGACGTCGCCTACATCCTCGCGGACTCCGGGAGCCGGATCGTCTTCGCCGAGGACGCCGTCCAGCTGGCGAAGCTCCAGGACAAGCGCAGCGAGCTCCCCGACGTGATCAAGGTCGTGCTGTTCGACGGTGACCACGACAGCGACTGGGTGATCACCCTCTCCGACCTCGAGCAGCTCGGAGACAAGCTGCTCGCCGAGCAGCCGTCGGTCGTCGAGGAGCGCGTCGCCGCGATCTCGCCGGACCAGCTCGCGACCCTGATCTACACCTCCGGCACGACCGGCCGTCCCAAGGGAGTCCGGCTCACGCACGACTCGTGGACGTACGAGGGAGCAGCGGTCGCCGCGGGCGGCTACATCACCATCGACGACCTCCAGTACCTCTGGCTCCCGATGGCACACTCTTTCGGCAAGGTGCTCCTGTCGACGCAGCTGCAGATCGGCTTCCCGACCGCCGTCGACGGCGCCATCCCCAAGATCGTCGACAACCTCGCCGTCGTGAAGCCGACGTTCATGGGCGCGGCACCGCGCATCTTCGAGAAGGCCTACGGCCGCATCGTCGGGATGATGGAGGAGGAGGGCGGCGCCAAGCTCAAGCTCTTCCGTTGGGCGACCAAGGTGGCGGCCCAGGTCAAGGCTCTCGAGCGAGAGGGCAAGAAGGTCCCCGCCGGGCTGGCCTTCCAGCACCGGCTCGCCGACAAGATCGTCCTCTCGAAGGTGCGGGACCGATTCGGTGGACGCGTCCGCTTCTTCATCTCCGGAGCCTCCGCGCTGTCGCAGGAGGTCGCCGAGTGGTTCGAGGCTGCCGGCATCCTCATCCTCGAGGGCTACGGCCTCACCGAGAGTGCGGCCGGTTCCTTCGTGAACCACCCCGACCAGTACAAGCTCGGCACCGTCGGCCTGCCGATGCCTGGCACCGAGGTCAAGATCGCGGAGGACGGCGAGATCCTCATCAAGGGTCCCGGTGTCATGCAGGGCTACCACAACCTCGAGACCGAGTCCGCGTCCACGGTGACCGACGACGGCTGGCTCGCGACGGGCGACATCGGCCAGATCGACGAGGACGGGTTCCTCCGGATCACCGACCGCAAGAAGGACCTCTTCAAGACCTCGGGCGGCAAGTACGTCGCGCCGTCGCACGTCGAGGGCGTCTTCAAGGGTGTGTGCCCGCTCGCCAGCCAGATGGTGGTGCACGGCAACAACCGCAACTTCGTGAGCGCCCTCATCACGATCGATCCCGACGCCGCGACGCTCTTCGCCGAGAACCACGGCCTGGCGGGCAAGTCGTACGCCGAGATCGTGACGTCGCCGCAGATGCACAAGGCGATCGAGGGCTACGTCGAGGAGCTCAACTCCAAGCTCAACCGCTGGGAGACGATCAAGAAGTGGCAGATCCTCGACCGCGACCTGTCGGTCGAGGAGGGCGAGATGACGCCGAGCCTCAAGCTCAAGCGCAAGTTCGTCGAGGACAAGTACCGCCCGATCCTGGACGAGTTCTACGCCGGCACCTGACCGGCAGCTGTCTCAGGAGGGGGGGCCCCCCCCCGGGGGGGGGCCCCCCCCGGGGGGGGGGGGGGGGGGCGGCGGGGGGGGGGGGGGCCCCCACCCCCCCCCCGGGGGGGGGGGGGCGGCCGGGGGGGGCGCCCCGGGGGGGG
>NZ_JARBCJ010000013.1:0-30552 GCF_028803055.1 Mumia sp. | reverse complement strand
GGGGCGGTCTGTGGCCCCCCCCACCAATAATTTTTCTGTCGCCCCCCCCCTACCGGGTGTCACGCGGGCGGCCCCCCAACCCGCCCGCCCGCGCCCCCGCCGCTCAATCTGTACTCGCTCGACCTCCACCGGGAGTTCGAGGAAGCCCTCGACGACCTGGCGGTCCGTCCTCCCCGTGCCCTCCTGATCCGCGCCGAGGGCACGGTCGTCTCGGGCGGTGTCGACGTCTCGCTCTTCGACTCGCAGACCTCCGCCGCCGACGGCAAGATCCTCTTCGACCGGATGCTCGAGCTGCCGCTGCGTGTCGCCGCGCTCGACTACCCGGTCGTCTTCGCCGCGCACGCGCTGTGCCTGACCTGGGCCTTCGAGCTCGCCCTCGCGTGCGACCTCATCGTCGCCTCCGAACGCGCGAGGTTCGGTCTCGTCGAGAAGGTCGTCGGCCTCACCCCGACGATGGGTGGGACACAGCGCCTTGCGGCGCGTGCCGGCATCGGCCGCGCCAAGGAGCTGGTGATGACCGGCGACCTGTACGACGCCGCGACCCTGGAACGCTGGGGTGTGGTGAACCGTGTCCACCCCGCCGACGAGCTCGACGATGCGGTGACGGATCTCGTCACGACGCTCGCTGCGGGGCCGACCCGCGCCCATGCGGCCACGAAGGCCGTGCTCCGCGCCGTCGAGCGCGGCGGTGTCGCTGCTGCGGACGACGAGATCACGGCGATCGCCGCAGCGCTCTACGACACCGAGGACATGCGTGCGGCGATCCGGTCGTTCCTGGAGGACGGGCCGGGCAAGGCGACGTACGTCGGGCGCTGACCCTGCGCGGACGAGGCCTCGCTACTGCGCTGCGGCCGCCTCGGCCTCGGCCTCGTACGACGCCCACAGCTCCTTGGTGTGCCGCGTCGCCCGGTGCTCGGCCCAGAAGGACACGAACGGGATCGTGGCCAGCACCATCGTCGTCACGGTGAACCCGACGCTCCATCCCGCCTGCCGGGAGAGCACGGCCGTGATCACGAGCAGCACCATGTAGAAGACGCCGTGGATCGGCGAGATCGACGCGGTGAACTCACCGATGTCGTGCCACGTGCTGCCCTCCGCGGAGACCATCTTGATGATCCAACCGCCGACGACGGCGATCACGAAGAAGCTGACGACGAGCGCGAGGACGCGGTAGGCGGCGAGTGTCTTGGGCACGCTCTCGAGCCTACCTGCGGCGCTCAACGCAGCGCCGACGACCTCTCGTCGTCGCGGGCGCGGGCCCGCGCCCGTGCGGCCTCCTGCGCGGCCCGCTTCGCCGCCGGGACCCGAGCCTGGACCACACCGCCCTCGCGCCGCAGGTCCAGACACATCCGCCACCACATGAAGAGGGCGAAGGCGCCGAAGATCCACCACTCGATCGCGTACAGCAGGTTGCGCAGACCGGCCGTTCCGTCCTGGGTCTGCTCGGGGACCTCCGCAGGTGCGAGCCCTGCGCCGTCGGCCGGCGTCTGCGCCGTGACGATGCCGTAACCGCCGTAGAGGTCGTACGGCACGACGTTGACCAGCCGGGGGATGCGGACGCCGTCGATGACGCGGGTCTCCTCGTCGAAGCCGGTGCCACGCGCGTCACCCGGCTGGAGCACCACCTCGAGCGCGACGTCGCCCTCCGGCACGGGCGGCAGAGCACCGGCATCGGGCGACCATCCACGGACCACGAGCAGCGCCGCCGGACGGTCCGACGCCCCAGCGACCTCGTCGACCAGGACGGGCGCCAGCAGCCAGTAGCCGTCTCGACCGCTCTGCTCCCGACCCGACACCCACACCTGCCGCTCGGCCGGGGCGAACGTGCCGGTCAGCGCGACCGTGCGGGAAGCCGCCGTGGTCGTGAACGGCTCGTCCGGGCCGAGCACGTCCTGGAGCGGCACCACGGACGCGGTCGTCTGGTCCGTCTCGGCCTCCGCGCGCCGGTCGTCGTACACGCCCATCTGCCACAACCCCATGAAGACCGTGAAGGTGACGGCCACCACGACGAGGGCGTGCAGCCCCCACAGCCGCGGCGACAGCCAGCCCACGCGGGCGCGGGTGGTCGGGGCAGACGGGGTGCTCACGACAGTCGTGACAGCGACGGGTAGAGCGGGAAGCGGTCGGTCAGCACGGCGACCCGCTTGCGCAGCGCCTCGGCATCGGTCAGCTCGGGCTGCAGCGCGTCGGCGATGATGTCGGCCACCTCGCGGAACTCCTCGGCCCCGAAGCCGCGGGTGGCCAGCGCCGGCGTGCCGATCCGCAGCCCCGAGGTCACCATCGGCGGACGCGGGTCGTTGGGAACGGCGTTGCGGTTGACGGTGATGCCCGCCTCGTGGAGCCGGTCTTCGGCCTGCTGGCCGTCGAGGGTCGAGTCGCGCAGGTCGACGAGGACCAGGTGGACGTCGGTGCCGCCGGTCAGGACACTGACCCCGGCGCTCTTCATGTCGTCGGCGGTGAGCCGCGCGGCCAGGATGCGAGCACCCTCGATGGTGCGCTCCTGGCGCTCCTTGAACTCCGGCTGCGCGGCCATCTTGAACGCGACCGCCTTCGCGGCGATCACGTGCTCGAGGGGGCCGCCCTGCTGACCGGGGAAGACGGCCGACCGGATCTTTTTGCCGATCTCGGGGTCGTTGCTGAGGATCACGCCACCGCGAGGTCCGCCCAGGGTCTTGTGCGTCGTGGACGTGACGACGTGAGCGTGCGGCAGAGGGCTGGGGTGGAGACCGGCGGCGACGAGACCGGCGAAGTGCGCCATGTCGACCATGAGCATCGCGTCGACCTCGTCGGCGATCGCACGGAACTCGGCGAAGTCGAGCTGCCGCGGGTAGGCCGACCAGCCGGCGATGATGAGCCGCGGGCGGTGCTCGTGGGCCAGCCGGCGGACCTCCTCCATGTCGACACGGTGGTCCTCGTCGCGGACGTGGTAGGCGACGACGTCGTAGAGCCGGCCGGAGAAGTTGATCTTCATGCCGTGCGTCAGGTGGCCGCCGTGCGCGAGGTCGAGGCCGAGGATCGTGTCGCCGGGCTTGATGAGCGCGTGCATCGCTGCAGCGTTGGCCTGCGCGCCCGAGTGCGGCTGGACGTTGGCGTACGAGGCGTCGAACAGCGCCTTGAGCCGGTCGATCGCGAGGTTCTCGGTGATGTCGACGAACTCGCAGCCGCCGTAGTAGCGCTTGCCGGGATATCCCTCGGCGTACTTGTTGGTCATCACGCTGCCCTGCGCCTGCAGCACGCCGAGCGGGGCGAAGTTCTCGGAGGCGATCATCTCGAGGGTTCCCTGCTGGCGCCCGAGCTCCGCGTCGATCGCGGCGGCGACCTCAGGATCGAACTCGGCGAGGGTCTGGTTCAGCGCGGACGGCTGGTTGATGGTCATCGAGCAGACTCCTGGAGCGCGGCGGCGGGCGGCGGGCGGACGAATCGCCCCTCCCAGCGTAGCCGGACCCACGCCACCCTGGCCCTCCGCGTCGAGACGCCTTCGCGGGCCCACGCCGTATAACAGTCGCGTGAAGGTTGCGGCCGCCTCCTAGGTCGAGGCCGCGGGCAGGAGTAGCGTGCCGACCGGCTGTCCGCCATGCGGACAGCCTTACCCGACGAGGTGCGGCCGACCGCAAGATTCTTCGGCCGTGCGCCTCCGACACGAGGAGAACTACGTGAAAAAGCTGAGAGCAGCAGTCGCCGTCGCCGGCGCGACCGCCTTGGCCCTGGGCGCTTCGGCGTGCGGCGCCGGCAACAACGAGGACGAGTCGGGCTCCGGTGGCGACAGCATGGTCGTCGGCACCACCGACAAGGTTGTCTCGATCGACCCCGCCGCCGCGTACGACAACGGCTCGCTCATGGTCCAGACGCAGGTCTACCAGTACCTGCTGAACTTCCCCGAGGGTGAGACCGAGCCTCAGCCCGACGCCGCCGAGAAGTGCGACTTCGACACGCCGACGACGTACACCTGCACGATCAAGGACGGCTTGAAGTTCGCCAACGGCAACCCGTTGACGGCGAAGTCGGTGGCCCACTCCTTCCAGCGCATCGTCACCATCAACGACCCGAACGGCCCTGCGTCGCTCCTGGTCAACATGGCCAAGGTGGAGGCCAAGGACGACAAGACCGTCGTCTTCACGCTCAAGTCGCCCAACGACCAGACCTTCCCGCAGGTCCTCGTGACCTCGGCCGGCCCGATCGTCGACGAGCAGACCTACCCGGCCGACAAGGCGCTGAGCGACGAGGAAGCCGTCAAGGTGGAGGGCTTCTCCGGTCCGTTCACGATCGGCCAGTACCAGAAGGGCCAGCTGGCGCAGTTCAAGAAGAACGCCGACTACGACGGCGCGTACAACGACGCCAAGACCGACACGATCACGCTGAAGACCTACACCGACAGCAACAACCTCAAGCTCGACATCGAGAAGAAGAACATCGACGTCGCCTGGCGGTCGCTGACGCCGACCGACATCGAGAGCCTCGAGGGCACCGACGGTGTCACCGTCCACAAGGGTGCGGGCGGCGAGCTCCGCTACATCGTCTTCAACCTGAAGACGATGCCCGGTGCCGACGACGCCCAGAAGCTCGCGATCCGCAAGGCCGTCGCCTCCTCGGTCGACCGTGACGCGATCTCCGAGCAGGTCTACAAGGGCACGTACACCCCGGCGTACTCGCCGATCCCCGAGGGTCTGCCGGGTGCGACCGAGGCGTTCAAGGAGGCGTACGGCGAGAAGCCGGACGCCGCCGCGGCCAAGAAGTTCCTCGACGACGCCGGGGTCAAGACGCCGGTGACGATCAACCTCCAGTACAACCCCGACCACTACGGCGGCAGCTCCGACCAGGAGTACAACGAGGTCAAGCGTCAGCTCGAGGACACCGGTCTCTTCAGGGTCGACCTGCAGTCGGCCGAGTGGACCACGTACAACGAGGAGCGCGTCAAGGACACCTACCCCGTCTACCAGCTCGGCTGGTTCCCGGACTTCCCGGACGCCGACAACTACGTGACGCCGTTCTTCGACAAGGACAACTTCATCGGGAACCACTACGAGAACCCGAAGATGACTGCCCTGCTCGCCGCGGAGCGCACCGAGCCCGACAAGGCGAAGCGCGAAGACCTCCTCGGCCAGGTCCAGCAGCTCGCGGCGGAGGACATCTCCACGCTGCCGCTGCTGACCGGCGCCCAGGTCGCCGTGGCGACCGACGACGTGAAGGGTGTGGAGAACACGCTCGACGCGGCGTTCAAGTTCCGCCTGACCTCGCTGTCCAAGTGACGGCAACCGAGGTTTGAGCACCACCTGAGAGGGGCGGGCCCCGGCTCCGGCCGGGGCTCGCCCCTGCTTCGTCCGCCCCCTGAAAGCAGGTTGTCCCATGGCGACGACAGAGCTCCTGACCGGGCCCGAGCCCGAGGTTCCCAGCGGCCCTCGGCGCTCCGGTGGCCTGAGCCCGTTGACCCGCTACCTTCTCGTCCGCGTGGCTCTGGTGATCCCGATGATGTGGGTCCTGGTCACGTTCGTGTTCTTCTTGATGCGGGTGATCGGCGACCCGATCAGCGCCGCTCAGGGGGGCCGCCTCACCCCGGAGCAGATCGCCGAGCGCAAGGCCGCGGCCGGGCTCGACGCCCCGATCCTCCAGCAGTACTGGGACTACATGACGGGCATCCTCCGCGGTGACTTCGGCACGGCGCTCACCGACGGCCGCGCCATCTCCGACGTGCTGGTCGTGAACGGCGCCGCGACCCTGGAGCTGGCCTTCTGGGCGCTGCTGGTGGCCTTCGGCCTCGGCGTCCCGCTCGGGCGCCTGGCGGCCCGCCACCGCGACACCTGGCCCGACGCGGTCCTCCGGGTCTTCTCGATCCTCGTGTACGCGGCGCCGGTGTTCTTCGTCGGCCTGCTCCTCAAGCTCGCGTTCGTGCCGCTCGGACTCCCGGTCGCCGGCCGTGCGAGCACCGAGGTGGAGCTGACGCTGCAGGGGGTCGAGCCGCAGACGCACGTGATGATCATCGACGCGATCCTCTGGGGTGACCCCGCCTACGTGTGGGACGTCCTCAAGCACGCGATCCTTCCGGCGATCGCCCTCGGCCTGCTGACCGGAGGCGTCTTCCTGCGGCTGGTCCGGGTCAACCTGATCCAGACACTGCGGACCGACTACGTCACCGCGACCCGGGCACGTGGCATCCCCGAGCGCCGCGTCGTGCGCAAGCACGCCTACCGCAACGCGCTCGTCCCGGTCGTCACCGTGATGGGACTCCAGGTGGCGCTGCTGCTCGCCGGCGCGGTCCTCACCGAGACCACCTTCGAGTGGCAGGGGATCGGCTACACGCTGGCCGACTACCTCGTGAAGCGCGACTTCGTCGCCGTCCAGGGCATCGTGACCGTGATCGCCCTCGTCGTCGCGGTCTCGAGCCTGCTGATCGACGTCATCGTCGCGTTCGTCGACCCCCGCGTGCGGTTCTGAGGAGACACCGATGATCTCTCTGCTCAAGTCCACCCACGGCCTCCAGCGCGGCATGCTCGTCGCCGGCCTCGCCCTCGTGACGGTCTTCCTCCTTCTCGCCGTCTTCGCTCCCTGGCTGGCGCCGTACGGCTTCAACGAGACCCGCGTCGACGGCGTGCCGTTCGGCACGCAGCAGCCGCCCTCGGCCGAGCACTGGTGGGGCACCAACGTCGGCGGCCAGGACGTCCTCTCGCGGGTGATCTACGGGGCCCGCACCGCGGTCGTCGTGATCGTCCTCGCGGTCGTGTTCTCGCTCGTCATCGGTGTCCCGCTGGGCCTCCTGTCGGGCTTCCTCTCCGGGCCGGTCGACCGAGTGCTGGTGCTCGTGATGGACGCGCTGTATGCGTTCCCGTCGCTGCTGCTGGCCATCGTCGTCGCGATCGTGGTCGGCGGTGGCTCCTCCGGGGTCGTCGGCGGCGTGCTCGCCGCGGCGATCGCACTCACCGTCGTCTTCATCCCGCAGTACTTCCGGGTGGTGCGCAACGCGACGCTCGCGGTCAAGGTCGAGCCGTACGTCGACGCCGCCCGCGTCGTCGGCACCAGCACCCCCCGCATCCTGTTCCGCCACATCCTGGCCAACGTCCGCCAGTCGGTGCCGGTGATCGCGACCCTCAACGCGTCGGAGGCCATCCTCACGCTCGCCGCCCTCGGATTCCTCGGCTTCGGCATCGAGCCGTCGTCGGCCGCCGAGTGGGGCTACGACCTCAACAAGGCGATGTCGGACGCGACGAACGGCATCTGGTGGACCGGCATCTTCCCGGGCATGGCGATCGTCTTGATGGTGCTCGGCGTGACTCTCGTGGGGGAGAGCCTCAACGACGTCCTCAACCCGCTCCTCAAGGCCCGCGGTGGTGACACCACCACCTCCGACGAGGAGGAGATCAGCGCCGAGTACGAGGAGGCGGTCGCGGAGTCCGGCCTCGACGAGGAGGTCGCCCAGGAAGCCGCCGCGCTCGACGCCGACGTGCGCCGGGTCTCGACGCTGAGCCTGACCGACCTGGCCGTCACCTTCCACACCGGTGCCGCTCCGGTGAACGCGGTCAAGGGCGTCAGCTTCGACGTCGCACCGGGGGAGGTCGTCGCGGTCGTCGGCGAGTCCGGCTCCGGCAAGTCCGTCACGTCCCGCGCCGTCCTGGGCCTGCTGCCGGCCACCGCGGAGGTGTCCGGCTCGGCGCTCCTGCGGACCGGTGACAGCGACTCGCGCGAGCTCAACGGGATGTCGGAGCGTCGGCTCCGGGCCGTCAGGGGCAACCAGGTGTCGATGATCTTCCAGGAGCCGGGTACGGCCCTGGACCCCGTCTACACGGTGGGCTGGCAGATCGTCGAGATGATCCGCGCCCACCGCGACATCTCCAAGAAGGCGGCGCGGGCGCGCGCCGTCGAGCTGCTGGAGATGGTCGGGCTCCCCGACCCCGAGCACCGCGTCGACTACTACCCGCACCAGCTGTCCGGCGGGCAGAAGCAGCGCGTCATGATCGCGATGGCGATCGCGCTCGAGCCGGACGTCATCATCGCCGACGAGCCCACGACGGCCCTCGACGTGACGGTCCAGGCCGCGATCATCCAGCTGCTGCTGGACCTCCGTGACCGGCTCGGCACGGCGATCGTCCTCATCACGCACAACATGGGCGTCGTCGCGGACGTGGCCGACCGTGCCGTGGTGATGTATCGCGGCGAGATCGTCGAGCAGGCCCCGGTGGACCGGCTGTTCACGGCACCGCGTCACCCGTACACCCGTCGGTTGCTGGACGCCGTCCCTCACCTCGGGCAGGGCGCGGGTGCCCCCGTGGTGCCCGACACAGCGCCGCCGGTGCTGTCGCTGCAGGGCGTGACCGTCGAGTTCGCGGGGCGTCTGGGCCAGCCGGCGTTCCGTGCGGTCGACGGCGTCGATCTCGTGGTGCGTCGTGGGGAGGTGCTCGGCCTGGTCGGCGAGTCGGGCAGCGGCAAGTCCACCCTCGGCCGGGTGGCCGTGGGACTCCAGAAGGTGACCGAGGGTGCCGTGCTCATCGGCGAGGAGGACATCACCACGCTGTCCGACCGTCGGCTGCGCCCGCACCGAGCGCGCTTCGGGTTCGTCTTCCAGGACCCTGCCGCCTCGCTCAACCCTCAGATGACGATCAGCGAGTGCGTCGCCGAGCCTCTCAAGGTGCAGAGCGACCTCTCCGCCGCCGATCAGCGGGCCAAGGTCGCGGCGCTCCTCGACCGGGTCCAGCTCTCGGCGTCGTACGCCGGTCGCTACCCGCACGAGCTCTCGGGCGGGCAGCGTCAGCGCGTCAGCCTCGCGCGCGCCCTGGCCCTCGACCCGGACCTGCTGATCGCCGACGAGCCGACGTCGGCGCTCGACGTGTCGGTGCAGGCCAAGGTGCTCGACCTGTTCTCCGAGCTCCAGCGCGAGCTGCAGTTCGCCTGCCTCTTCATCAGCCACGACCTGGCGGTCGTCGACGCACTGTCGAACCGGGTCGCGGTGATGCGGCAGGGACGCATCGTCGAGGAAGGGCTGCGGCAGGACGTCCTCCAGTCGCCGAAGGAGGACTACACGAGGAAGCTCATCGCCGCCGTGCCGGTGCCGGACCCGGCCGAGCAGCGTCGTCGTCGTGAGGCGCGGGGAAGTCTGCTCAGCGACGTGGAGTGACGCCGGGGGTCGGCGTGGTTGCTGAGAGGGAGGGACGCTGCGATCCTCGCTCCATGACTGCGCCGACCACCACCTCGTACGAAGGACACCTCGCGCCGCTGGTCGTCCATCGCTGGGCCCCGGAGGCACCTCGGTGGATCGCCGTCCTCGTCCACGGGTACGCCGAGCACCTCGGCCGCTATCAGCACGTGGCGCAGCGCCTGGTGGACGACGGCGCGCTGGTCGTCGGCCCGGACCACCTCGGGCACGGCGCGTCGGACGGGGAGAGGGTCCTGATCCCGGACTTCGGTCCGGTGATCGCCGATCTCCACGGAGTCGTGGAGCAGGCACGCACGGAACACCCGGGACTGCCCGTCGTGATGATCGGACACTCGATGGGCGGCATGATCGCCGCACGCTACGGCCAGCGGTTCGGTGACGAGCTGGCTGCGCTGATCCTGTCGGGCCCCGTCCTCGGCTCGTGGAGAGTGTTGAAGCTGGCCGAGCGTGCCGAGATCCCCGACCTCCCGATCGATCCGTCGACGCTCTCGCGTGATCCTGGCGTCGGGGAGGCGTACGCCGCCGACCCGCTGGTCTGGCACGGACGGTTCCGACGCGAGACGCTCATCGCTGTGCGTCTCGAGCTGGCGCGTATCGGCGAGGGTCCTCGGCTGGGGTCTCTCCCGACGCTGTGGATGCACGGCGAGGACGACGCGATCGTCCCGATCGGCCCCACGCGTGAGGGCATCGAGCGCATCAAGGGCGACGACTTCACCGACGTGACCTATCCCGGCGCGCGGCACGAGATCTTCAACGAGACGAACCAGGACGAGGTGCTCGCCACGACGACGGCGTTCGCCCTCGCTCATGTCTAGAAGCGGCGTTGCCTAGGCTTGACGCATGACGACCTATCGGCGCTTCGTCGCGCTCGGCGACAGCACTACCGAAGGCATCGGCGACGAGCCGTACGCCGACGGCACCCCGCGCGGCTGGGCCGACCGCTTCGCCGCGCTCCTCGCCGACGCCGAGCCGGGCGTGGCCTACGCCAACCTCGCCGTCCGCGGCAAGGGCGCGCGCGAGGTCCACCACGAGCAGCTTGCGCCCGCGCTGACGCTGGCGCCGGATCTGGCGAGCGTCCTGGTCGGCATGAACGACCTGATCCGCCCGCGGTTCTCGGCCGAGGTGGTGGTCGGGCACGTCGACGCGATGACCGCCGCGCTGCGTCGTGGCGGTGCCACCGTGCTCCTCATGACCTTCCCCGACCTCGCGGCCGTATCCCCGGTGGGACGAGCGGTCCGGGGCCGCGTCGTGGCGCTCAACCGTGGCCTACGGACGGTCGCGGCGCGGCGCGGCGCCACGCTGCTCGACATCACCACCGTGCCGGCCGCCGGCGATCCACGGATCTGGGCCGAGGACAGGCTCCACCTCAATCCCGACGGCCATGTGCTGCTGGCGCGTGCGATGGCCGCCGCTGCCGACCTGCCCGACGCCGACCCGTCGTGGCGCGAACCCCTGCCGCCGCCGGAGCCCCGGACCCCACGGCAACGGCTCGGCACGGAGGTGGCCTGGTACGGGACCCACGTACGCCCGTGGCTCGGCCGGCGGCTGACGGGCCGCTCGTCCGGCGACGGGCGCACGGCCAAGCGCCCCGACCTGGCGCCGGTACCCTCGACCACGTGAGACCGTTCCTGCTCCTCAGCATCCGCGCCGACGACGATGCCGCCGACGAGGAGTACGCCGCGTTCCTCCGGTTCGGAGGGCTCACCGAGGAGACCCTGCACCGCGTCCGGATGGAGACGACGTCGCTCGACGGCGTGGCGATCGACGACTACGCCGGCTTCATCCTCGGCGGCGGCCCGTTCAACGCCAGCGACCCTCCGGAGACCAAGTCGAGCGTCCAGCGCAGGGTCGAGGCGGAGCTGGCTGAGCTCCTCGACGACGTCGTCGACAAGGACGTGCCGTTCCTCGGCGCGTGCTACGGGATCGGGGTCCTCGGCACCCACCAGGGCGCGACCGTCGACCGACGGTTCGGGGAGCCGATCAGCAGCGTCCCGGTGACCCTGACCGAGGCGGGTCGCGACGATCCGGTCTTCGGTGCGCTGCCCGAGACCTTCACGGCGTTCGTCGGTCACAAGGAGGCCATCAGCACCCTGCCTCCGACGGCCGTCGTGCTGGCGTCGTCACCGCAGTGCCCGGTCCAGGCGTTCCGGGTGGGTCGGCACGTCTACGCCACGCAGTTCCACCCCGAGCTCGACGTCGAAGGACTGTGCACCCGCATCACGACGTACCAGCACCACGGCTACTACGACCCTCCGGAGCACGACGCCCTCCAGGACATGGCACGAGCGAGCGTCGTGGTCGACCCGCCGACCGTCGTACGCCGCTTCGTGGCCGTGGCCCAGGAGCGCGAGCAGAGCCGGACCCCGGCCGGGGCACGGCGGCACTGACAGACGCGTACGGCCCGACCGAAGCCTCGGTCGGGCCGTACGTGTGTTCATGCGTGGAGCTGAGGGGACTCGAACCCCTAACCCCCTGCTTGCAAAGCAGGTGCGCTACCAATTGCGCCACAGCCCCGGTGGCGCGGACGCGTCGCGTCCGGCAGCCGGTCAGACCTTGTCGGTGGCCTCGGCCCAGAGCTGCTGCTCGTTGCGGCCGGCCTTCTTCTTCCGGTTCACCACTACGAAGAGACCTGCAGCGGCGACGGCGGCGATCACGAGCTTCTTCATCAGACACTCCTCTGGGTGGGGGTCGAGTGGGCCTAACAGGACTTGAACCTGTGACCTCTTCCTTATCAGGGAAGCGCTCTAACCAAGCTGAGCTATAGGCCCTCGGTCTCCGAAGCGGTGAACCGTCGGAGACTTTACCTGGTGGTCGGTCGCCGGCCAAAACCGGGGTCCGTCCCGACCAGGCGTGCGATCAGTCGTCCTCGGCGAGCGTCACCTCGAACCCGCCGAGCAGCTGCGCGGCGAGGTTGTAGAGGAACGCGCCGACGGTCGCGAGCGCGGTGATGAGAACGACGTCGATGGCCGCGATGAGGATCGTCAGACCGATGATGCGGCCGAACCCGACGTACTCACCGATGTCGAACGCGTCGGCGTTGTCGTTGAGCACGGTCGCGACGCTCGAGTTGATGGCGTCCCAGACACCTGCGGCGCCGAGCACGGCCCAGACAAGGGTGACGGCGACGACCGTGACGATGCCCAGCGCGATGGCCAGCGCGAAGGACATCTTCATCACCGACCACGGGTCCACCCGGTGCACCCGCAGGCGTGCCTTGCGGGTCGGTCCGGTCGGCGCCTTCTTCGGCTCGCGCGGAGACTCCTCGTACGGCTTGGGACGACGCTGCTTGCCCGCGGCGTCCGTGCTCGCGGGGACCCCGGAGACGGCGGTCTGCCGCGCGGTCGGTGCCTCGACGGTCGTGGTCTCGGACTCGGCGATCGATCCGGCAGTCGGCACGGGCGCCTTGGTCGCTGCCTGCTTCGCTGACGGGGACGGCGTCGTCGGCCTCGTGACGCCGTCGGGCGTCGGCTTCGGCGCAGACGGCTGGGTGGTCGGGCCGGTCACGGTGGGTCCGCCCTGGGGGGCGGACTGCTGCGGACGCGGCTCAGGGCGTGACGTAGCTGTCGGTGCCTGCTGGGTCGGTGAAGGCTGAGCCGGTGCCTGCTGGGCCGGCGCGGGCTGCGGACGTCGTCCTGCCAGTGGCGGGCGCTGCGGCTGCATGCCCTGCCCCTGCCCCTGCCCGTTGCGGCTGGGCGCACCGGCCCCGTCGGGTGTGGTGGATGCCGGAGCAGCGGGCTTCGACGGAGAGGGAGGGGCGGGGGGAGGTGGACTGGACGCCGCCGGCGGCGTGCTGGCGGGCCGTGGCGCCTGGCTTCCCCCGTTCAGGCTTCCCGGCGTGGGCTGAGCGGGGCGCCGCGGACCGCCGTTGGCGGTGCCGCTCTCGGGCGCGCTCGGCCGCGGCCGCTGGGGAGCCGAAGGGTTCGGCTCGCGGTCCGTCATGCTTCCTCCTGGGCGTCGGGGGTGCTGGTCACAGGCTCCGTTGCCTCGACCGGCTCCTCGGCGTCGGACTCCTCGACAGTATCCAACAGTGCGGTGTTCTCCTCGTTGCGAGTGAGGGCCACCACCTCGTCGTCGCCCCTCACCCCGACGAACTTCACGCCCATCGTGTCACGTCCTGTCCTCGTGACGTCAGCCACACGGGACCGGGTGACCTGTCCGCTGGCCTTGATGGCGATGATCTCGTCGTCGTCATCGACCACCAGAGCGCCCACGAGGGAGCCGCGCTCGTCCTGGAGCTTCATGGCCTTGATGCCGAGCCCGCCCCGACCCTGGAGGCGGTACTGCTCGACCGGGGTCTTCTTGGCGTAGCCCCCGTTGGTCGCCGTGAACACGAACTGCGCGCCCTCGTCGGTGCCCGAGCGGATGACCGACATCGACAACAGCTCGTCGCTGTCGCGGAACTTCATGCCGGTGACACCCGACGTCGCGCGGCCCATCGGCCGCAGGGCTTCGTCGTCGGCGGTGAACCGGATGGACTGCGCCCGCCGCGAGAAGAGCACCAGGTCGTCGTCGGGGCTCACCAGCTCGGCGCCGACGAGCTCGTCGTCGGGGTCACGGAAGTTGATGGCGATGACGCCGGCCTGCCGCGGGCTGTTGTAGTCGGCGAGCCGCGTCTTCTTGACCAGGCCGTGCTTGGTCGCGAGGACGAGGTACGGGGACTGGTCGTAGTCGCGGATCGCCAGCACCTGCGCGATCTGCTCGTCGGGCTGGAACTGGAGGAGCCCGGCGACGTGCCCGCCCTTGGCGTCCCGTCCGGCCTCCGGGAGCTGGTAGGCCTTGGCCCGGTAGACGCGACCCGCGGTGGTGAAGAACAGGATCCACTGGTGGGTCGTGGTCGAGAAGAGGTGGTCGACGACATCGTCGCCGCGGAGCGTCGCGCCGCGGACACCCTTGCCGCCGCGCTTCTGGACGCGGTAGAGGTCGGTCTTGGTCCGCTTCACGTAGCCGCCGCGCGTGATCGTGACGACGACGTCCTCGTCAGGGATCAGGTCTTCGACCGACAGGTCGCCGTCGGCGGGGATGATGCGGCTACGGCGCTCGTCGCCGTACTTGTCGACGATGGCCGTGAGCTCCTCGGCCACGATGGAACGCTGACGAAGGACGTTGGCGAGGATGTCCTTGTAGTCGGCGATCTCGGCCTCGATCTCGGCGAGCTCGTCGATGATCTTCTGGCGCTCGAGGGCCGCCAGCCGGCGGAGCTGCATGTCGAGGATGGCGCGAGCCTGGATGTCGTCGATGTCGAGCAGGCCGATCAGGCCGGCGCTGGCGTCCTCGGTGGTCTGGCTGGCACGGATCAGCGCGATGACCTCGTCGAGCATGTCGAGCGCCTTGCCCAGGCCACGAAGGACGTGGGCACGCTCCTCGGCCTTGCGGAGGAGGTACTCGGTGCGCCGCCGGATGACCTCGACCTGGTGGTCGATCCAGTTGCTGATGAACTGGTCGAGGGTCAGCGTGCGCGGCACCTCGTCGACCAGCGCGAGCATGTTGGCGGAGAAGTTGCTCTGCAGCTCCGTGTGCTTGTAGAGGTTGTTGAGCACCACCCGGGCGACCGCGTCACGACGGAGCTCGATGACCAGTCGGCGCCCGACCCGCGAGCTCGACTCGTCACGGACGTCGGAGATGCCTTGCACACGGCCCGAGTTCACGAGCTCGGCGATCTTGGTGAGCAGGTTGTCGGGGTTGACCTGGTAGGGGAGCTCCTTGACGACCAGGGAGATCTTGCCCTTGGAGTCCTCTTCGATGTCGACCACAGCCCGCATCGGGACCGACCCGCGACCGGTGCGATAGACGTCCTCGATGCCCTTGGTGCCGACGATCATCGCGTGCGTGGGGAAGTCGGGGCCCTTGATGCGCTCCATCAGCGCCTCGAGGAGCTCCTCGCGCGTCGCGTCCGGGTGCTCGAGGGCCCAGATCGCACCCGCCGCCACCTCGCGCAGGTTGTGCGGTGGGATGTTGGTCGCCATGCCGACCGCGATCCCGGCCGACCCGTTGACGAGCAGGTTGGGGATCCGCGCCGGAAGGACCGTCGGCTCGAGCGAGCGCCCGTCGTAGTTGGGCGTGAAGTCGACGGTCTCCTTCTCGATGTCGCGCACCATCTCCATCGCGATCGGCGCCAGCCGGCACTCGGTGTAGCGCATCGCCGCGGCGTCGTCGTTGCCCGGCGACCCGAAGTTGCCCTGGCCGGCGACCATCGGATAGCGCAGCACCCACGGCTGGGCCAGGCGTACGAGGGTGTCGTAGATCGCGGTGTCACCGTGCGGGTGGTACTGACCCATGACGTCGCCGACGATGCGCGAGCACTTGCTGAAGCCCCGGTCGGGACGGTATCCGCCGTCGTACATCGCGTAGAGCACGCGCCGGTGCACCGGCTTGAGGCCGTCCCGGACGTCGGGCAGCGCACGAGCGACGATGACGCTCATGGCGTAGTCGATGTAGGACCGCTGCATCTCGGTCTGCAGCTCGACGCGCTCGATCCGCTCCGGCGGCGGCGTGGGTGTCTCTGTCACGAAAGCGTTCCTTCGTACGGGTCAGTCTGTGGATTCACGTGAAACGGTGGCGGCGGCGCCGCTCAGATGTCGAGGAACCGGACGTCCTTGGCGTTGCGCTGGATGAACGCACGCCGCTGCTCGACGTCCTCGCCCATCAGCACGGTGAAGATCTCGTCGGCGTTGGCGGCGTCGTCGAGCGTCACCTGGCGCAGGATCCGCTGAGACGGGTCCATCGTGGTCTCCCACAGCTCGTGGTCGTTCATCTCGCCCAGACCCTTGTAGCGCTGGACCGGCGCCTCCTTGGGGAGACGCTTGCCCGCCTGCTTGCCGGCCTCGAGCAGCGCGTCGCGCTCGCGGTCGGAGTAGGCCAGCTCGGCGGGCGAGTTGGACCACTTGATCTTGAACAGGGGCGGCTGCGCGAGATAGACGTAGCCACCGTCGATCAAGGGCTTCATGAAGCGGAACAGCAGCGTGAGCAGCAGCGTCGAGATGTGCTGGCCGTCCACGTCGGCGTCCGCCATCAGCACGATCTTGTGGTAGCGGAGCTTGTCGATGTCGAAGTCGTCGGTGACACCGGTGCCGAGGGCGGAGATGATCGCCTGGACCTCGGCGTTCTGGAGGATCTTGTCGATCCGCGCCTTCTCGACGTTGAGGATCTTGCCGCGCAGCGGCAGGATCGCCTGGATCCGCGGGTCACGGCCACCCTTGGCCGAGCCGCCGGCGGAGTTGCCCTCCACCACGAACAGCTCGCACTCCTCGGGGTTGCGCGAGGAGCAGTCGGCCAGCTTGCCCGGCAGTCCGGCTCCGCCGAGGAGGCTCTTGCGGTTGCGGGCCAGGTCTCGGGCGCGCCGTGCCGCCATCCGTGCCGTCGCCGCGTCGATGCTCTTGCGGACGATCACCTTGCCCTCGGCGGGATTCTGCTCGAACCACGCGCCGAGGCGGTCGTTGGTCACCGTCTGGACGTACGAGCGGGCCTCGGTGTTGCCCAGCTTGGTCTTGGTCTGACCCTCGAACTGCGGCTCGGAGAGCTTCACCGAGATGATCGCCGTGAGGCCCTCGCGGATGTCGTCACCGGAGAGGCGGTCCTCCCGCTTCTTGATGAGGCCCTGGTCCTCGGCGAACTTGTTGACCGTGTAGGTCAACGCCGACCGGAAGCCCTCCTCGTGGGTGCCGCCCTCATGGGTGTTGATCGCGTTGGCGAAGGTGTGGACCGACTCCGAGAAGCTGACGTTCCACTGCATCGCGATCTCGAGGCTGAGACCAACGTCGGGGTTCTCCGACTCGAAGGCGATGACCTCGCGGTTGAGCGGGCTCCGGTTGCCGGTGTTGATGTGGCGGACGTAGTCGATGAGGCCGTCGTCATAGCGGAAGCGGCGCTCCATGAGGCCCTCGGAGCTCCCGCCCGTCGCGCTGTCCTCGGGCGCGATCTCGCCACCTGCCTCGGCGCTCTGCAGCGCGTCGGCGACGTCACCGGCCGCCGCTCGCTCGTCGCGGACGCGGATCTCCAGACCCTTGTTGAGGAACGCCATCTCCCGGAAGCGGGTCGCGATCGTCTCGAACGAGTAGTCGGTGGTCTCGAAGATCTTGTCGCTGGCGTAGAACGTGATCGTCGTCCCGGTCTCGTCGGTCTCCTCGCCACGCTCGAGCGGCTGGTCCGGCACCCCGTAGCTGAAGGACTGCCTCCAGACGTAGCCCTCACGCTTGACCTCGGCGAACAGCTTGGTCGAGAGGGCGTTGACCACGGAGACACCGACGCCGTGCAGACCCCCGGACACCTTGTATCCGCCGCCACCGAACTTGCCGCCGGCGTGCAGGGAGGTCAGGACCAGCGTCAAGGTGGGGATCTTCTCCACCGGGTGGTCCTTCACCGGGATGCCACGACCGTTGTCGACGACCTTCACGCCGCCGTCGGCGAGCAGCGTGACGTCGATCGTGTCGCAGTAGCCGGCCATGGCCTCGTCGACGGAGTTGTCGACGACCTCTTGGACGAGGTGGTGCAGACCGCGCTCACCGGTGGAGCCGATGTACATGCCCGGGCGCTTGCGGACGGCATCGAGGCCCTCGAGGACCTGGATGTCCGCGGCGTCGTAGGAGGATCCCGTAGGTGCAGGGCCGGTCTCGGGGGTACGGATCGACTCGCTCACAGGCGGGTGGCCTCCTTGTTGTCGTGGACTCGCAGACGTCCCGGCACTCACGGCTCGCCTCTCGCGCGAGAGGCAGGAACGCAACCTCTCTAGTGTAGCCGGTACAAGGCGTCGTACGAGCATCCTCGGTGCGGGATCGGGGTCGGCCCGCCCGCCCGATGTGCCCTGAGAGGCCGCAGACGGCGGGTGTGGCCGATCAACACCCCACGAACGATGGCCCCCATCCGCCCCGGCCCTCCTCGCGCACGCTCAGAGCCGCTCACGGCATCCGAAGGAGGGTGACGGGTGTCGTCCCCGGTTGACCGATGAGGCAAGGTTGGTCTCATGGCATCGCCGACGATCTCGCGTGCCCCTTCTGCAGGGCGCGCACCAGGGCGCGCGAAGACGGTCGCCGCCGCTCTCTGCCTGCTCACGCTCTCGTTCGGCGCCCTCGTCGTCACCGTGTCCTATCTCCTCGACGCCCGCGAGGGCCAGCGCGTCGACCAGGCGGCGATGGACGCCGTCTACGCCCGTCGCGACGCCCTCGACCAGCTCCTCTCCGTGCTGGGATACCTGTCGATCGGCACGATGGCGACGGCCATCGTGGTGCTCGTCTCGATGGCCGCGCTGAGGCAGCGGTTCGCCGCGGCCGTGGGGGCCGTCGCCGTCGTGGCAGCTGCCAACATCACGACCCAGGTGCTCAAGCGGGTCGTTCTCGACCGCCCGGACCACGGCTACGGATGGCACGTGAACAGCCTGCCGAGCGGCCACACCACAGCCGCGGTCTCGCTGGTGGTAGCCGCTTTGCTCGTCGCACCGCTGGCCCTCCGTGGGCTCGTCGTGCTCGTCGGCACCGGAGCGATCGTCCTCACCGGGGTCTCCACCGTGGTCGCCGGCTGGCACCGGCCCTCCGACGTGCTCGCGGCGCTGGCTGTCGGTCTGTTCTGGGGGGCGGCGGTCGTTCTCGTGCTGGCGCTGCGCAGGGCCGGGCCGTCGTCGGGGACGACCGTCGGCTCGCTGTTCTTCGCGCTGGTCGGGGCGGCCGTGGCGGGCGCCGTCCTCCTCGGCCTCGGCGTGCGCCCGTACGGCGGCTGGTCGGGCGTCGCTCCGGCCGCGCTCGTGATGGCGCTGATCGGCGTCGCGACGGCCTTGTCGATCGCCGTCTTCGCCAGGATCTCGTCGGTCTTCGCCCGCTGAGGCCTCACCCGTACGTGTCGCGCGGGCCGCGCCCGCGGACCCGCAGCGCGCCCTTGCCCCAGCTCGGTCCCTGCGGACCGCGGACGTTGATGCGGACGACGGTGCCGTGCCCGAGGCGCTCGTTGAGCCTGCCCACGACGTTCGGGGCGAGCAGCCGCAGCTGTGTCGCCCACGCCGTCGAGTCGGCCTGGACCCAGAGCTGGCCGTCCTCGTACCGGTCGGGGCGACAGTGCTCGGCGATCTCCGCACCGACGATCTCCGCCCACCGTCCGAACAGCCCGTGGACGGCGACCTCGGTGTCCCACCCGTGCTCGCTGACCAACCGGTCGAGGGTCGACTCGAGCAGCTGAGGGTCCCGGTCGTCGGGGTGCGCACCCGACGCGCTCGGCGGGCGACGCGGCCGGCGGCGTGGACCTCCGCGGCCGCCTCGCGGTGCTGCGGGGCCGACGGAACGGTAGGCGCGCGCGATGCTCCGGGCCAGCTCGATGCCGTCGGCCTGGTGCTCCTCGCCGCCCGGCGTCTCGGCACCGCCACCCGTGGCGGTGCGCTCCGCCTCGTCGTCGTCAGCCATCCGTCGTCCCCTCCACCGGAACCACCTTGCCCGACGCCACCTCGTAGCGATGCCCACGCAGGCCCACCGGCACGTCGTCGGCGACGGCCGCCGTCACCAGCACCTGCTCGGCACCGGTGACCCGTGCCGCGAGATGAGAGCGCCGGTCGCGGTCGAGCTCGGCGAACACGTCGTCGAGGATCAGGATCGGATCGTCGCCGTCGGCGCGCAACAGGTCGTACGACGCGAGGCGCAGCGCGAGGGCGTACGACCACGACTCCCCGTGGCTGGCGTATCCCTTCGCCGGCAGGTCGCCCAGCGACAGCACGACGTCGTCGCGGTGGGGTCCGACCAGGCTCACACCGCGCTCGATCTCGTCGCGTCGCCGCTCGCGCATCTGCTCCGACATGGCGACCCGCAGCACCTCACGGTCGCGGGTGTCCGGCAGCTCGAAGGACGGCTTGTACGCGGCGGCCGCGGTCGTACGCTCGGCCGCGGCCGACGCGGCGACGTCGCGGTAGGCCTCTCCCAGGTACGGAGCCAGCTCGTCGAGCAGGGCGAGGCGAGCGGCGAGGAGCTCACCGCCGTACGTCGCGAGCTGGTCGTCCCAGACGTCGAGCGTCTCGAGACCGCGGCCGTGTCCGGAACGGCGCGCGCTCTTGAGCAGGGAGTTGCGCTGGCGCAGCGCGCGGTCGTAGTCGGCCCGCACCCCGGCGAAGCGCGGCGATCGGAGCACGAGGAGCGCGTCGAGGAACTGCCGCCGGTCGCTCGGGTCTCCTTTGACCAGGCGGAGGTCCTCAGGGGAGAAGACCACCGAGCGGAGCCAGCCGAGGAGGTCGCGTGGGCGAGGGAGGGGACCGCGGTTGACCCGAGCCCGGTTGGAGCGGCCCGGGGTGATCTCGATCTCGAGGAGAGCCGACCGGTCGTCCCGGACGACCGACGCTCGCACGACCGCGCGCTCGGCGCCGACACGGACCAACGGAGCGTCGGCGGCGACGCGGTGAGAGCCGAGCGTCGCCAGATAGTCGATGGCCTCGACCAGGTTGGTCTTGCCCTGTCCGTTGGCGCCGATGAACGCGCTGGCACCGGGTTCGAGAGGGAGCTCGAGCTCGGGGTAGGAGCGGAAGTCGTGGAGCGAGAGGTGGGTGACGTGCACAGTGTGGCCGGCTACTCCGACTTCACCGCGTGTCCGCCGAACTGGTTGCGCATCGCGGCGACCGCCTTCATCGAAGGGGAGTCGTCCTGTCGCGAGACGAACCGTGCGAACAACGAGGCGGCGATCGCCGGCGTCGGCACCGCGTTGTCGATGGCGGCCTCGACGGTCCAGCGTCCCTCGCCGGAGTCCTCGGCGTAGCCACGGATGTTGGTGAGACCGGGGTCGTCCTCCAACGCCTTGACGAGCAGGTCGAGCAGCCACGAGCGGACCACCGTCCCCTCGCGCCACGACGCGAACACCTCGGTGACGTCCTCGACGAGGTCGACCTTGTCGAGCAGCTCGTAGCCCTCGGCGTAGGCCTGCATCATCGCGTACTCGATGCCGTTGTGGACCATCTTGGCGAAGTGACCGGCGCCCACACCGCCGGCGCGGACGTAGCCCGTGGTGGGGCTCGGCCGCAGCGCCTCGAAGGCCGGTGCCACCTTGGCGATGTCGTCGGGAGAGCCGCCGACCATGAGGGCGTACCCCTCCTCGAGACCCCACACGCCGCCGCTCACGCCACAGTCGACGAAGCCGATCCCCTTCTCGGCCAGCTCCGCGGCGTGGCGGAGGTCGTCGGTCCAGCGGGAGTTGCCACCGTCGACGACCACGTCGCCCTCGCCGAGCAGGTCGCGGAGCTGAGCGACCGTCTCGTGCGTCGGGTCGCCCGCGGGGACCATGACCCAGACCACCCGCGGCGACGGCAGGGCGTCGACGAGCGCGCCCAGCGAGGCGACGTCACCGAGCTGCGGGTTGCGGTCGTACCCGACGACCTCGATCCCAGACCGGCGCATGCGCTCACGCATGTTGCCACCCATCTTGCCGAGACCGACCAGTCCGATGTCCATGGCACTCCTTGGAGTCGTGTCGAGCGGGATCCTGCGGAGAAGGGGTCCGTGGAGGCGATCAGCCAGGCAGGCGCATCGGCATGATGAGGTACCTGAAGGACATGTTGGGCTCCCCGCCCAGCTCCTGCACGCCGGCGAGCGTCGCGGGGCGGCTGGCCTGGGTGAAGGCCAGGTGGACGGCGGGCTCGGTCATCACCAGGAGTCCCTCGAGCAGGAACGTCGGGTTGAAGCCGACCACGATGTCGTCGCCCTCCACCCGCGCCTCGAGCGTCTCCTGTGCCTGAGCGTCGTCGCCGCTGCCCGACTCGAGCAGGACCTGGTTGTCGGAGAACGTCAACCGGACCGGCGTGTTGCGCTCGGCGACCAGCGACACGCGGCGGACGGCGTCGATGAGCTCCTGGCGGTCGACGAAGGCGACCGTCTGAGCATTGGCAGCGAACAGCTGGCGGACCTTGGGGAACTCGCCCTCGAGCATCCGGGTGGTGGTGCGTCGTGTGCCGGAGATCGTCGAGCCCTCGAACCCGATGAGGCCGGGGCCCTGCTCTCCGGTCGCGACCGCCATCGTCAGCTCGCCGCCGGAGGTGAACGACTTCGCGATGTCGGAGAGCGAGCGGGCCGGCACCACCGCGGTCGCGGAGGTGTCGGGGTTCTCCGGGAACCATGAGAGCTCGCGGAGGCTGGCTCGGAAGCGGTCGGTCGCGAGCAGCGAGATCGACGAGCCCTCGAGCTCGATCCGGACGCCGGTGAGGAGCTGGAGGACGTCGTCGCGGCCGGCCGCGGCGACGGCCTGTGCGACGGCGGTCGCGAAGTCGTCCGAGCTGACCGTGCCCGACGACGTCGGCATCGCAGGAAGCTGCGGGTAGTCCTCCACCGGCATCGTCTGGAGGCTGAAACGGCTGCTGCCGCACACGACCGAGACCTTCGTGCCATCGACCGCCACGTCGACGGGACGCGACGGCAGGGACTTGCAGATGTCGGCGAGGAGCCGACCGGAGACCAGGGCGCGTCCGTCGTCGGCGACGTCCGCGTCGACGGTCGAGCGGGCCGAGGTCTCGTAGTCGAATCCCGACAGCGCGATGCCGCCGTCGGTGCTCTCGACCATGATCCCGGCGAGCACCGGGACGGTCGGACGAGTCGGCAGGCTCCGTGCCGTCCAGGCCACTGCGTCGGCCAAGGCGTCGCGGTCGATGCGGAACTTCACAGCGATGTGCCTCCGGACGGGTGGGTCGGCCGCGACTGCGGCCGGGGAATGACATGTTTCCTGGAATCCTGCCACGGCTCCGGCTCGGGCGACTACTCAGGGATCTTGTGATTCGTCATCCCCAGGTCTGGGCTGTGGATGACTTCGAACGAACGAGGGGAGATTGTTCTTCTCGTGTTAGTCGTAGGGGGTGTGCACAACGTGGACAACTGTCATCCCTGCAGGTCAGCAGCGAGGTTGGCCTGCGCGGACGTTGTGGACGACGGCCGTACGAGCTGTGCGGGCCCGTGGACGATGGTTGAGGGATCCCCAGGTCGCACACCGCTCACGTGCCGCCTGTGGACAGAACAACGGGTTTATCCCCAGGGGTATCCCCAGATGTGGGTACTGGAAATAACCCAAAAAAGGGCCGGTACGAGGTGTCGTACCGGCCCTTGTCCGCAAGATGCAAGCGTCCTCGAGGCACTCAGCCAGCCTGGCGAGCCTGCTGCTTGATGCGGTTGGTGAGCTCCGTGACGTGGTTGAAGACGGTGCGGCGCTCCGCCATCAGCGTGCGGATCTTGCGGTCGGCGTGCATGACGGTCGTGTGGTCGCGCCCACCGAAGTGCTGGCCGATCTTGGGGAGCGAGAGCTCGGTCAGCTCTCGGCAGAGGTACATCGCGATCTGTCGCGCCTGGACGAGGCCGCGGGACCGACTGGCCCCGCAGAGCTCCTCGATCGAGTACTCGAGGTAGGCCGAGGTCTGAGCGATGATCAGGCCCGCCGTGATCTCCGGCTCACCCCCGTCGGGGATCAGGTCCTTGAGCACGATCTCCGCGAGCGTCAGGTCGACGGCCTGGTGGTTGAGGCTGGCGAACGCCGTGGCGCGGATCAGGGCACCCTCGAGCTCACGGATGTTGGTCTGGATCCGGCTCGCGATGAACTCCAGGACCTCGGGCGGGACGGTGAGCTTCTCGATCTCTGCCTTCTTGCTCAGGATCGCGATGCGCGTCTCGAGGTCCGGAGGCTGGACGTCCGTCGTCAGACCCCACTCGAACCGGCTGCGGAGGCGGTCCTCGAGGGACTCGAGACCACGCGGAGGACGGTCGGAGGTGATGACGATCTGCTTGTTGGACCCGTGGAGCGTGTTGAAGGTGTGGAAGAACTCTTCCTGGGTCTGGATCTTGCCCTCGAGGAACTGGATGTCGTCGATGAGAAGGACGTCGGTGTCTCGGTAGCGACGCTGCAACGCGGGCATCCGGTCGTCACGGATGGCGTTGATGAAGTCGTTGGTGAACTCCTCGGTGCTGACGTAGCGCACCCGGGCGTTGGCATAGAGGCTGCGCACGTAGTGGCCGATGGCGTGCAGGAGGTGAGTCTTGCCCAGGCCGGACTCGCCATAGATCATCAGCGGGTTGTAGGCGCGTCCCGGCGCCTCGGCGACAGCGACGGCGGCCGCGTGCGCGAACCGGTTGGAGGAGCCGATCACGAAGTTCTCGAAGTGGTAGCGCGGGTTGAGGCGGGTCTCTGCTGCGCGGACGTGCTGCGGCGGGCGGGCACGGCTCGTCGTCGGGACGAAGGCCGGCGTCGCGCCGCGGGTCGGGTCGTCGTCGGCCGGGGCAGGCTCTCGGTGGGGAGGTTCACGTCGTTGCGGCTCGTCACGAGCCAGGTCTCGGTCGCGAGCCAGGTCTCGGTCATAGGACTGGTCGCGGTACGGGGGCGCTGAGGAGCGTGGACCGCCGTGAGTGCTGTGGCCGCCGAACTGGCCGTCCCCGGTGACCCTGTCGGCCGACCCCACCCTGTCGGACTCCGGATCGCCTTCTCGACTTGTCGACAAATCGATGTCGGGCTCCGAGTCGTTCTCGTCGAACCGGTTGCCTGCAGGGAGGACGTTCGGGTCGACCGTCACGGCGATCCGGATCGGCCGGCCGAACGAGTCGGACAGCGCCTGCTCGAGCTGGGGGCGCAGACGGGCCTCCATCTGCGTGCGGGTGAAGTCGTTGGGTACGCCGACGAGCAGGGTGTTCTCGTGGAGCGTGATGGGCACCGAGCTGGTCACCCACGCCCGCGTCGTGACCGGGAGCACCTCGGTGATCGCGTTCCACCGTTGGTGCAGAGTGGCGCCGTCGAGCCGATCAGTGCTGCCGGGCTGTTGCTCATCGTCCATGTTGGCCCCAATCTCCGGCTCCGTGACGGAACAGGCGTCCACATAGTTATCCACAATGTGTGGACTTACTGGTCCCAGCGCTGAGATCCCCGTCATCTCAGCGCTTTCTGGGTATCCGTGGGTCGCGACGTACCCTGTGGATACCGGTGGTCCCCGGGACGCTAACAGCCCGAGAGAGTCACCGACACCCGATTGTCCACAGGGTCCAGGACATCCCGCAACCCGGGGTTCCGGCGTGGCCCCTGGACGTGGGGGTGGTCACGGGTGTAGGCCGGTTTGACCCGCTGTGGAGGGACCGCGTACCGTGGTGAGGTCGACCGTATCGACACCTGCCGCATGCCTACGTACGGACAGTCACTGTCCACCTACGTGGGCGGGCGGTGGCCGTCGAACCGGCACATCTCTGACGCCCAGTACCCGATGACCGCGAGCGTTGCGGTCCGAGACACGATGGGGAGCACTCCCGTGACCAAGCGCACCTTCCAGCCGAACAACCGCCGCCGCGCGCGCAAGCATGGCTTCCGCCTGCGTATGCGCACCCGCGCCGGCCGCGCGATCCTGGCGGACCGTCGCCGCAAGGGCCGCGAGCGTCTGTCGGCCTGAGCCGTGCTGGTAGTCCGGTGCTGAGCTCGCGGCACCGACTCCGTACGAGCGACGACATCCGAACAACGATGAGGCGAGGACGTCGTGCGGGATCCCGCACGGTCCTCGCCCACGTTCGTTTCGGGGCTCGTTCTCCTCAGGAGCCGGTGCGCGTGGCATTCGTGGTCGGCAAGCAGGTCGGCGACGCAGTGACCCGCAACACGGTCAAGCGGCGCCTGCGGGGAGTCGTCGCTGCTCGTCTCGCCGACATCCCCGGAGGCACCGACCTCGTCCTCCGGGCACTGCCGGCCTCTGCCCGGAAGTCGAGCGCCGAGCTCGGTTCGGACGTCGACAAGGCTTTCGGCAGGCTGTCGGGCGCTTCCGCCTCCTCGACGCCGGTGGCCCCGTCATGAAGCCCGTACTCGTTGCCCTCCTGAAGGCCTACCGCTTCGCGATCAGTCCGATGTACGGGCAGGTCTGCCGGTACTATCCTTCCTGCTCGGCCTACGCACTCACCGCGGTCGAGGAGCACGGCGCACTTCGAGGCAGCTGGATGGCTGCCCGACGTGTCGCCCGTTGCCATCCTTGGGCGGCCGGTGGCTACGATCCCGTTCCCCCACGATCCGCATCCGCCGGATCATCCGCGACTCCATCCCGAGGGGTTTGATGTTCTCCGCCATCGGCGACTTCTTCGACGCCATCATGCAGGTGCTCTACTACCCGGTCTCCGCGATCATGGTGGGTTGGCACTGGTTGTTCACCAAGATCGGCATGGACACGGACTCGGGGTGGACCTGGGCGCTGTCCATCATCGGGCTCACCGTGACGATCCGGATGCTCTTGATCCCGCTGTTCGTCAAGCAGATCAAGGCCAGCCGCAACATGCAGATCTTGCAGCCCAAGATCCGCGAGCTCCAGAAGAAGTACGGGCACGACCGGGAGCGCATGGCCCAGGAGCAGATGAAGCTGTTCCGCGAGGCCAAGACGAACCCGTTCGCGTCGTGCCTGCCGCTGATCCTGCAGATGCCGATCTTCTTCGCGTTGTTCCGGGTGATCAACGGCGCGGCCGGCGGCAAGACGTACGGCGTTCTGAGTCAGGATCAGGCCGACTCCATCCGCGAGGCGACCTTCCTGGGCGTCCAGATCGCGAGCCGTTTCACCGACGACAGCGTGCACGTCAAGATCGTCTGCGCGGTGCTCGTCGTGCTGATGACCGCATCGACGTTCCTCACTCAGCGTCAGCTGATGTCCAAGAACATGCCTGCGGATGCGCTCACCGGCCCGTACGCCCAGCAGCAGAAGCTCCTCCTCTACGTCCTTCCCTTTGTCTTCGCGATCAGCGGTGTCGCGTTCCCCGTCGGCGTTCTCATCTACTGGACGACCTCGAACGCGTGGACGATGGGCCAGCAGTTCTATGTGATCCGCAACAACCCGGCTCCGGGCACCCCGGCCTTCGAGGCCAAGCAGCAGCGCGACACCAAGCGCGGCAAGGTTGTCGAGGTCGAGCCCGAGGCTCCCGTCGCCGAGGAGAAGCCGGGTCCGCGGCGCCAGCAGCCGAAGAAGCAGTCGCGCGAGCAGCGCAAGAAGGGAAGCGGTCCCCGCGGCGAGAGCCGTCCGGGCGACGCTTCGCGGGGTGACGAGAGTGCGCCGGGCGAAGAGTCCGGGCAGGGAGGTGTGACGTCGTGACAGACACGTCGCGAGAGACCGAAGCAGTGGACATGGCGACCGACCCGACGGGTGACGAGCCGTCGCGAAGCAAGCGGCTCGAGCGTCTCGAGAACGAGGGCGACATCGCAGCCGACTTCCTTGAGGAGCTCCTCGACATCGCCGATCTCGACGGCGACCTGGACATGGACGTTGAAGGCAATCGGGCTTCCGTCTCCATCGTCGGGGGAGACCTGGGGATGCTCGTCGGACGGGATGGAGAGGTCCTCGAGGCCCTCCAGGAGCTGGTTCGGCTGGCCGTACTGCGTGAGACTGGCGAGCGCAGCCGTCTGATGCTCGACGTCGAGGGATTCCGCGCGAAGCGCCGCGAGGAGCTGCAGCAGATTGCGGAGTCGGCGATCGCTTCGGTGCGGGAGTCTGGCGAGCCGGCACGGCTCGCGCCGATGTCGCCGTTCGAGCGCAAGGTCGTGCACGACGCCGTGGCGGCCGCAGGGCTCGTGAGCGAGTCCGAGGGCGAGGAGCCCGAGCGACGCGTCGTCATCCTGGCTGACTGACGGTGCAGATGGATGTTTCACGTGGAACATCGCCCCCCGACGCGGCCCGGATCATCTTCGGTGACCGCGTCGAGGTGGTGTCTGCCTATGTCGACATGCTCTCTGACGCCGGTGTCGTCCGCGGTCTGATCGGCCCACGGGAGGTTCCGCGTCTTTGGGAGCGCCACATCCTCAACTGCGGTGTGGTCGCGCCCGCTCTCCCCGCCGGCGCCAGCGTCGCCGACATCGGGAGCGGGGCAGGGCTGCCGGGCATGGTCTGGGCGATCGCCCGGCCCGACGTCGCGATGACGCTCATCGAGCCGCTCCTTCGCCGGACGAGCTTCCTCGAGGAGGTCGCCTCCGACCTCGGTGTGGACAACGTGACAGTTCTTCGTTCTCGCGCTGAGGACGTCCGTACGCAGTACGACATCGTGACGTCTCGCGCGGTGGCGGCTCTCGACAAGCTGGCCAGGTGGTCGCTGCCACTGGTCCGACCGGGCGGCCAGATGTGGGCGATCAAGGGATCGTCGGCTGCTGAGGAGATCCGTGAGGCACAGTCCACAGTCCGCGCGGCGAAGGGGACAAATGCGCGAGTCACCACGTACGGTGAGGGAGTCGTCGACACTCCCACGACGATGGTGATGATCGACAAGGTGGGCTGAATGCAGGACAAGATTGCGTCCGGGTTGGGCTATCCGTGGATCAGTTCCAAGGTCAACCCGCTCCCGGCAGACCTCACGCGCGGCCCGGTTGGCTGGCAGCAACCCCCGGTTTCACGTGAAACCAAGACGAACCACGAGGAGTGGCCCGCGTGAACGACACTGACCGTCCCCCGGCGTTCCCACGCGCGTCCGACCTCGCGCACGGCGGTGACATCGCCGCCGACACGCCGCTCGCTCAAGAAGTCGCCGCATCACTGATGCGCCAGCAGCTGGCGGAGAAGCACGACCCGATGCCGCGTCCTACGGCGACGCGCGTGATCGTCGTCGCGAACCAGAAGGGCGGCGTCGGCAAGACCACCACCACGGTCAATGTGGCGGCTGCGATGGCGACACACGGTCAACGCGTCCTCGTGATCGACCTGGACCCCCAGGGCAACGCTTCCACGGCGCTTCGGGTCGAGCACGACGCGGAGACCGCTGGTGTCTATGAGGTCCTCGTCGACGGACAAAGCATCGAGTCCCTGATCCAGCCGTGTCCCGACGTCAACAATCTTGACGTCCTCCCCGCCTCGATCGCGCTGGCGGGCGCGGAGATCGAGCTCGTCCCGATGGTGGCACGCGAGAACCGACTGCGACGAGCACTCGAGGCGTTCTTGGCTTCCGATGCGGAGAAGAGCCGGCCGTACGACTACGTCTATGTGGACTGCCCGCCGTCGCTGGGTCTCCTGACCGTGAACGCGTTGGTCGCAGCCCGCGAGGTCATGATCCCGATCCAGTGCGAGTACTACGCACTGGAGGGCCTCAGTCAGCTGGTGAAGACGGTGGACATGGTCCAGGAGCAGCTCAACCCGGCGCTCAACCTGAGCACGATCCTCCTCACAATGTATGACGCCCGTACGCGACTGAGCGCGGGTGTCGCCGACGAAGTCCGTGCCTACTTCAGCGATCGGGTGCTCAAGACGGCCATTCCGCGCTCGGTCAGGATCTCGGAAGCACCCAGCTATCAGCAGACTGTCATCACGTACGACCCGAGCTCGCCGGGTTCCCTGGCCTACCTGGAGGCGGCCCGAGAGATCGCCGACGCAGGAGCGCGTGCAGGCGCCGACCAAGGAGCACACGAATGAGCCAGCAACGCCGCGGACTCGGGCGAGGCCTCGGTGCCTTGATCCCCACGGCGCCCTCTGTTTCACGTGAAACGGCGGCTTCCCCGACAGCAACGTCCACACTGACCGCCGATCCGACCACGGAGCCCGACGCGGATACCCGGGCAGCCTCAAGCTCTGACGCCGGTGGACGGCACCAGGACGCGCACGTCACCGACGGGCTCGACGCGGGTCTGGACGCCAGACAGGATGCCGGTGCGGATTCCGGTGCCGAGCAGGGCCTCACAGCCGTCGCTGGCGCCTACTTCGCTGAGATCCCGGTCGACAAGGTCGCCCCGAACCCGCGTCAGCCCCGCGAGGTCTTCGACGAAGACGCGATGGCCGAGCTCGTCCACTCGATCCAAGAGGTCGGGCTTCTTCAGCCGGTCGTCGTCCGGTCGGTCGGCGACGAGACGTTCGAGCTCGTCATGGGCGAGCGCCGCTGGCGAGCGACGAAGGCCGCCGGGCTCGAGGTCATCCCCGCCATCGTGCGGGACACCTCCGACCAGGACCTCCTGCGCGACGCGTTGCTGGAGAACCTGCACCGGTCGGAGCTGAACCCCCTCGAAGAGGCCGCGGCCTACCGGCAGCTCCTGGATGACTTCGGATGCACGCACGACGAGCTGGCGACACGCATCGGCCGATCCCGACCGCAGATCAGCAACACCCTGCGGCTCCTGCGGTTGAGCCCGGCGGTCCAGCGCCGAGTTGCCGCCAGCGTGATCAGCGCGGGCCACGCGCGTGCCCTCGTCGCCGTCACCGATCCCGCCCGCCAGGACCGGCTCGCGCAGAGGGTGGTGGCCGAAGGTCTCTCGGTCCGCGCGTTGGAGGAGCTCGTCGCGCTCGGTGAAGGAGATGAGCCCGACGCTGAACCCCGCCAGCGGCCTCGCCGGCCGGTCGCTCCGAAGCTGGTCGATCTGGCCGACCGCCTCGCGGACCGCTTCGACACGCGGGTGAAGGTCGATCTGGGCAAGACCAAGGGCAAGATCACGGTCGAGTTCGCCTCGATCGACGACCTCGAGCGCATCGTCACCCTGATGGACCCCGCAGACATCGCAGCGGGCTCGCCGGACGCACCCTC
>NZ_JARBCJ010000139.1:0-9230 GCF_028803055.1 Mumia sp. | reverse complement strand
GGGAGTTGATCGGCGGCATGGGGGCAGCACGCAGAGGCCAGAAGGCCAACGGCAAGCGCACCAGCTGGTGGCAGACCACCGCTGCGCTCCTGCCCTGCGCGATGATCGCTGGCGCCTGGGGCGCTGCCGTCGCCCTTCCCAAGCAGCCCGGGCCTGTGGACAGCGCCGCCTACTCCGCGTACGCCGAGGGCTCCCCGCAGGTCCCGGTCACCGGCCCCGACCTCCAGGTCACGCCCCTCCAGGACCCCGTCGAGCAGCAGTCGTCCAGCAACGCCGTCACTCCCGCCGCGCTCGTCGGCGCACCGTCGGACATCCCCGGACCCGCGCTCGCCGCCTACCAGCGTGCCGCCAACGTCATGGCGGTCACCAAGCCGGAGTGCAAGCTGTCCTGGGAGCTCCTCGCCGCGATCGGCCGGGTCGAGTCCAACCACGGCCAGTTCGGCGGCGCGACGGTGACCAGCACCGGCGCCACCTCGCGCGCCATCATCGGCATCGCGCTCGACGGCACCAACAACACCGCACGCATCCCGGACACCGACAAGGGCGCCTGGGACGGCGACGCGAAGTGGGACCGCGCGGTCGGCCCGATGCAGTTCATCCCCTCCACGTGGTCCTCGGTCGGCGTGGACGCCGACGGCGACGGCAAGGCCGACCCCAACAACATGAACGACGCAGCGCTCGGCGCGGCGGTCTACCTCTGCGTGGGCGGCCACGACCTCAGCGTCGAGGCAGGCGCGCGCGCCGCCCTCATGTCCTACAACCGTTCGACGGCGTACGCCGACCAGGTGCTCGCGCTCGCGGCGAGGTACGGATCGTCCAGCCCTGTCTCGATTCTCCCCACCTTCCCCTACCCGAGCAGCCCGGTCGCGCCGCTCGGGCCGGTCGGACCCCGACCTCCGGCCGCCGGCGTTCCCGGTGGCCCTGGAGCCGGCGGTTCGCAGCCGACGCCGACGATCGTGGCGCTCGGGATCGAGAAGCCGCCGACGCCGAAGCCGCTCGACCCCGGCGGCATCACCTCGCCCAAGCCCGGCACGCCGACGGTTCCCACGAAGCCGCCGACCAAGCCTCCGACGGATCCCACCAAGCCTCCGACGGATCCCACCAAGCCTCCGACGGATCCCACGAAGCCGCCGACCACGCCGCCGACCAAGCCGCCGACCAAGCCGCCGACGGATCCCACCAAGCCGCCGACCGACCCGACCGACCCGACGACGCCTCCGACGACCGAGCCGCCCGCCACGACCGAGCCGCCCGCCACGACGGAGCCGGACCCGGAGCCGACGACGGCAGAGCTGGCCCAGGCGTTCTGCGCGACGCTCGACGTCAGTGCAGACACGCTCCAGACGTGCATCGCGGCCTACGTCGGGGCTGCTCCCAACGGCACCGAGGCGGCGAAGGCCGCCGCCCGCGCCGCCGCCGTCTGACCGCGGAGGCCAGGCTCAGCGTGCGAGCCGCGCGGCGAACTCGCTCGCCCAGTAGGTGAGCACGATGTCGGCTCCGGCACGCCGGATCGACACGAGGGTCTCGGCGATCGCCGCCTCACGGTCGATCCAGCCCTGCGCGGCGGCCGCTTCGACCATCGCGTACTCGCCAGAGATGTTGTACGCCGCCACGGGCACGTCGACGGAGGCGCGCACCGAGGCGACGACGTCGAGGAAGCCCATCGCCGGCTTCACCATCACCAGGTCCGCACCCTCCGCGACGTCGAGGGCGACCTCGCGCAGGGCCTCGCGACCGTTGGCCGGGTCCTGCTGGTACGTACGCCGGTCGCCGACCAGCGTCGAGTCGACGGCCTCGCGGAACGGCCCGTAGAAGGCCGACGCGTACTTCGCTGCGTAGGCGAGCACGCCGGTGTCGGTGAAGCCTTCGGCGTCCAGCGCCCGCCGTACGACCCCGACCTGTCCGTCCATCATCCCGCTGGGTCCGAGCAGGTGGGCGCCCGCCCGAGCCTGGGCGAGCGCCATCTCGGCATAGATCTCCAGGGTCGCGTCGTTGTCCACGCGCCCCTCGGCGTCGAGCACACCGCAGTGCCCGTGGTCGGTGAATTCGTCGAGGCACAGGTCCGACATCACCACGAGCTCGTCCCCCACCTCGGAGCGCGCGTCGCGGATCGCCACGTTGAGGATCCCGTCCTCGTCGGTCGCGCCCGAGCCGGTGGCGTCCTTGCGGGTGGGCACCCCGAACAGCATGACTCCCCCGAGACCCAGCTCCGCGGCTTCGGCGACCGCCTTGCGTGCCGAGTCGCGCGTGTGCTGGACGACCCCCGGCATGCTCGAGATGGCTCGCGGCTCGGTGAGCCCTTCCGCCACGAACATCGGCAGCACCAGCTGTCGCGCCTCGACCGACGTCTCCGAGACCAGCCGGCGCATGGCCGGCGTGGTGCGGAGACGTCGGGGCCGGACGTCAGGGAACGAGCCGTCGCGATCGACCATCGTCAGCTCCGGCGGCGCGAGCCCTTGGTGCGCTGCGACGGCTTCGTGACCGGGTCGCCGGCCTCCACCATCGCCTGCCGGCGCTTGGCGCCGAAGTCGGCGAGAGCGTCGGCCAGGACCTCGGCCGACGGCGTGGGTGCCACGACGTCGACGCGCAGGCCGTGCTCCTCGGCGGTCTGTGCGGTGGCCGGGCCGATGCAGGCGATCACGGTCGTCGCGTGCGGCTTGCCTGCGATGCCGACGAGGTTGCGGACCGTCGAGCTCGACGTGAAGACGACCGCGTCGAACTTGCCGCTCTTGATCGCCTCGCGGGTCGGCGCCGGCGGCGGCGCCGCACGGACGGTGCGGTAGGCGGTCACGTCGTCGACCTCCCACCCGATCTCGACGAGCCCGGCGACCAGCGCCTCGGTGGCGATGTCGGCACGCGGCAGGAACACGCGGTTGATCGGGTCGAGCAGCTCGTCGTACGGGGGCCAGTCCTCGAGGAGGCCCCGTGCGGACTGCTCGCCGCTGGGGATCAGGTCGGGACGGATGCCCCAGGCAGCGATCGCCTCGGCGGTCTTCTCGCCGACGGCGGCGACCTTGAGTCCGGAGAACGCCCGCGCGTCGAGGCCGTACTCGTCGAACTTCTCGCGGACGGCCTTCACGGCGTTGACGCTGGTGAAGGCCACCCACTCGTAGCGGCCCTCGACGAGGCCGCGCACAGCCTTGTCCATCTGCTGCGGGTTGCGAGGCGGCTCGACGGAGATCGTGGGGACCTCTTCCGAGACGGCGCCATAGCTGCGGAGGCGGTTGGCGAGCGTGGCCGCCTGCTCCTTGGTACGAGGAACGAGCACGCGCCAGCCGAAGAGCGGCTTGGTCTCGAACCACGAGAGCGTCTCGCGCAGGTCGACGACGTCACCGATGACGGTGACCGCCGGCGGGGCCATCTTGGCGGCCTTGGCGTCGGCGGCGATCTTCTCCAGCGTGGAGACGATGGTCGTCTGCTCGGTCGTCGTGCCCACCCGTGTCATGGCCACCGGGGTCCCGGGAGCCCTCCCGGCCTCGATGAGACCGTTGGCGACGTCCTTGATGGTGTTCACCGCGCTCAGCAGGACCAGGGTCTGGTCACCGGCGTACGGCGTCCAGTCGACCTTGGTCTCCCCCATCCGGATGATCGACACCTCGCGGTGCGTGCGGTTGGTCAGCGGCACGCCGGCGTAGGCGGGGACGGCCGAGGCCGAGGACACGCCGGGGACGATCTCGAAGGAGATGTTGGCCTTGTCGCACGCCTGGGCCTCCTCGGGCCCGGTCGCGAAGGTGAACGGGTCGCCGACCAGCAGGCGGACGACGTTCTTGCCGCCCTTCGCGTGCTTGACGACGAGCCGGCCACGGGCCGCGGGGGTCAGGACGCCGCCGTCCTCGCCGTGTCCTCCGTCGACGACCTGGGCACCCTCGGGCACCAGGGCCGCCTGGTCGGGAAACTCGATGATGACGATGTCGGCGGCGTCGAGGAGCTCCTTGGCGCGGAGGGTGAGCAGGCCGGCATCACCCGGGCCGGCTCCGACGAAGCTCACGTGGCCGACGGGTCGCTTGACGGCGCTCGTGGCGGTGTCGTCGGCTGTCACCTCAGGCACGGCGGCCTGCTCCTCGGTCGCCTTGCGCTTGCGGGTGGCGGTGGTGGTGCTCACGTTTCTCATTCCTCGTCTGCCTCTGGGTTGACTGGCCCACGGGGGTCGGTGGTCATGGGGTCACGACCCGCATCAGCGAGTCGGCACCCTCGGCGAGCATCTCGGCAGCCAGACGCTCTCCGATCCCGACCGGGTCCTGCACGGATCCGGTCGATGACAGTCGGATGGACGGTGCGCCGGAGGGATCTCCGACGAAGGCCCGCAGCCACAGCCGGGCAGTGCCGTCGTCGTCGACGACCTCGGCCCACGCCCCCACGGGTGCCGAGCATCCCGCCTCGAGCGAGGCGAGCAGGCTGCGTTCTGCGGTGACGGCGGCGCGGGTCGCGCCGTCGTCGAGGCGGGCGAGCAGGCCGGCGACCTCGTGGTCGTCGGCGCGGCACTCGCACGCCAGGGCACCTTGGCCTGGTGCCGGAAGGACCTGCAGCGGGTCGAGCAGCTCGGTCGCCTCCTCGATCCTGCCGAGCCGGCGGAGGCCGGCGGCGGCCAGCACGACCGCGTCGAGCTCACCGGTGCGGACCTTGCCGATCCGCGTGTCGACGTTGCCGCGAAGGCCGACGACCTCGATGCCGAGGCCGAGCGCGTTGATCTGGGCGGCTCGCCGCGGGGACCCGGTCCCGACGCGGGCGCCGGGCGGGAGCTCACCGAGCGTCATGCCGTCGCGGGCGACGACCGCGTCGCGGGGGTCCACGCGCGGCGGGGTGGCCGCGAGGAGGATCCCGTCGGCCGACGACGTCGGCAGATCCTTGAGCGAGTGGACGGCGACGTCCACCTCGCGGGCGAGCAGCGCGTCGCGCAGGGCGGACACGAAGACGCCGGTGCCACCGATCTCGGTGAGGGGTCGCGAGCTCCGGTCGCCGTGGGTCGAGACGGTGACGAGCTCGGTCTCGACACCGGTCAGCTCACCGAGCCGCTCGGCGACCTGGGCCGACTGGGTGGTTGCGAGCGCGCTCGCGCGGGTCCCGACGCGCAACGTCATGCGCGGTCCTCCTTCGGCGAACCTGGCGAGGACCCCTCGGGTGCCTCGGCAGCAGGCGTGGAACGAGTCGGCTCGACTGCGCTGACCGCGTTGATCACGGCCGGGTCGAGGGCGAACAGGTCCGCGAGCGCGTTGGCGTAGGTGAGTGCGTCCGGCCGTCCCGCCATCGCCTTGATCCGGACGGTGGGCTGGTGGAGGAGCTTGTCGGCGACCCGGCGGACGGCCTGACGCAGCTCGTCGACGACCTCCGGATCGACGTCGTGGAGCCGCCCCTCGAGCCGGACGAGCTCCGCGTCGACGACCGCGGTCGCCATCGAGCGCAGCGCGACGACGGTCGGGGTCACCTTCGCCGCGTGACGAGCGGCGAGGAACGCCGCGACCTCACCGGCGACGATCCCGCGCACCGCGTCGATGTCGGCGGCGCCCTTCTCGTCGGCCAGCATCTCCTGCAGCTGGGCCAGGCCGAGGACCATCACGCCCGGGAGGGCGGCGACGTCCTCGTCGATGTCGCGCGGCAGCGCGAGGTCGATCAGGACGTACGGGCTGGTGCGCGCCGTGGTCGCCGCACGGACCTGCTCGGCCGTGATGACCGAACCGGTCGCCCCGGTGCACGACACGACGAGGTCGGCCTCGGCGAGGGCGGCGTCGAGCTCGCCCCACGGCACGGCCGTCCCCCCGACCGTGGCGGCGAGCCGCTCGGCGCCGGCGTGGGTGCGGTTGGCGATGGTCACGCTCGCGACACCCCGACGTGCGGCGGTGGTCGCCGACAGCGCCGCCATGGCACCCGCTCCGACGACGAGGACGCGCATGTCCTCCAGGCGGTGGCCCGCCTTGGCGACGAGCTCGAGCGAGGCCATCACCAGAGACGGACCGGCCCGGTCGATGTCGGTCTCCGCGTGACCTCGCTTGGCGATCCGCAGCGCCTGCTGGAAGAGGACGTTCAGCGCCGGCCCCACCGTGGCGTCGTCCTGTCCGCGCTGCAGCGCGGCCCGGACCTGGCCCAGGATCTGGCTCTCGCCGACCACCATCGAGTCCAACCCGGAGGCGACCGAGAAGAGGTGCGCGACGGCCGCGTCGTCGTAGTGCACGTAGATGTGGCGGAGCAGGTCGTTGCGGGTGAGTCCGGACTGCTCGACGAGCAGGTCGGAGATGTCCTCCACCGAGCCGTGGAAGCGCTCGGCCTCGACGTAGATCTCGACCCGGTTGCAGGTCGAGACGACCAGCGACTCGCTCACGTGATGGGCGTCGAGTGCCTGCTGCGCGACCTTCGCAACCGCGTCGCCGTCGAGCGCGACCCGCTCGAGGACCGAGACCGGCGCGCTCCGGTGGGAGACGCCCACGACGAGGACGCTCATGCCTGGACCTCCTGCGCGGGCGTGCGCTTGCGCTGCTCGTGGTACGCGAGGATCTGCAGCTCGATGGAGAGGTCGACCTTGCGGACGTCCACGCCGTCGGGGACGACGAGGACGGCAGGGGCGAAGTTGAGGATGCTCGTGACGCCCACGGCGACGAGGCGGTCCGCGACCTCCTGTGCGGCCTCGCCAGGGGTCGCGATCACGCCGATCGAGCATCCGTGCTCGGCGACCACGTCGGCGAGGTCGTCGATGTGGGCGATCGAGAGCTCGCCGTGCCTCTCACCGACGCGCGAGCGGTCGCCGTCGACCAGGGCGACGATGCTGAAGCCGCGGGAACGGAAGCCACCGTAGTTCGACAGCGCCTGACCCAGGTTGCCGATGCCGACGATGACGACGCTCCAGTCCTGGTTCACGCCGATCTCGCGGGCGATCTGGTAGCGGAGGTACTCCACGTCGTAGCCCACGCCGCGGGTGCCATAGGATCCGAGGTACGAGAGGTCCTTGCGGAGCTTCGCGGAGTTCACCCCCGCGGCCGTGGCGAGCTGCTCGGACGAGACGGTCCGCAGACCTGACTCACCGAGCCCGGTGAGCGCCCGGAGATACACCGGGAGCCGAGCAACCGTCGCCTCGGGGATGCCCGACGAGGCGGGACGGCCGTTGGCCTGCGCTCGCAGCTGGTTCACGTCGCTCCTGGACCGCGGTACGGATTCCGGGTGTCGCTGGGGGGTCGGATACCGGCGAACACCGGCAAGCCCACTGTAAGAGTTTGTGAACGTGAGAACAAAATCGAGCGCGGTCTGGGTCGGGTGACTCGGGTCACCTGCGCCGGGGCCTCCGGCGTGCGCGCGTCAGCGCACGGAAGCGCTCAGGCCCCCAACGCCGCCCGCAGCCGCTCGGGGTCGACCCGCCAGAAGTCGTGCTGGCGGCCGTCGACGAAGGTGACCGGGATCTGCTCGCCGTAGGTGCGCATCAGCTCCGCGTCTCCGCTGATGTCGACCTCGCGCCAGGACGTCCCGGTCTCCGCGCACACCTGCGCCACGAGGGCGATCGCGTCCTCGCAGAGGTGACACCCGGGCTTGGCGTAGACGACCACCCGGGCCGGCTCCGTCGGATCAGCGCTCACTCTGCAACCCCAGGACTCCTCGCGCCTCGGCCGCCCTCAGGCGGCTCTTGGAGATCTCGCCGGTCGTGGTGTGCGGCAGCGAGTCGGTCACCACGATCTCACGCGGCACCTTGAAGCGCGCCAGCCGACCGCGGGCACGCTCGCGGAGCGCCTCGGCGAAACCGTCGGTGTCGTCGAGACGGTGCGACGGCACGACGTAGGCGCGGACGGCTTCGCCGGTCTCGCGGTCCTCGACTCCGACCACGGCCACCTCCGCAACCCCCGGCGCGTCGGCGAGCACCTCCTCGACCTCGCGGGGGAACACGTTGAAGCCCGAGACGATCACGAGCTCTCGCAGCCGGTCGACGAGGGTCAGGTCACCGTCGGCGTCCAGGATGCCGACGTCGCCGGTCGCGAACCATCCGTCCTCGTCCGGCCCGCCCGAGCCGTCCGGCCAGAACCCGCTCAGGAGGTTGGGACCGCGGAGCCAGATCTCACCCGGGTCGCCGAGCTCGGCGTCCGCGCCGTCCTTCTCGACCAGGCGCAGCTCGAGGCCCTGCAAGGGCGCGCCGACCGACCCAGGCTTGTCGACGGGCCGCCCGAGCGTCGTCGTGACGACCGGGGCCGCCTCCGTGAGCCCGTACCCCTGCTGCAGCGTGTGCCCCGTCGTCGCGGCGAACTCCTCGACGAGGTCGGGCCCGATCGGCGCGGCGCCGCTGAGCACCGTCCGCACCCCGGCGAGCGCCGCCGCGACGCCCGGCCGGCCGCTCCACGCGGCGACCACCGGAGGCGCCACGGGGACGACCGTGACCTGGTGACGCACGATCGCGTCGAGGCATCCCTGCGGGTCGAACCGGTCGAGGAGGACCGTCGTCGCCCCCTGCCGCAGCGCCTGTCCCAGGACCGCGTTCAGCGCGAAGACGTGGAACAGCGGCAGCACGGCGAGCACGACGTCGTCACGTCGGACCGGCGGCGGCTCCACGGCGGCGACCTGGTCGAGGTTGGCGAGGAGAGCGCGATGGCTCAGCACGACGATGCGCTGCTCGCTCGACGTGCCGGAGGTCGGCATCAGCAGGGCGGTCGCCTCCGGGTCCGCAGGCGCCGGCGGGAGCCCACGTGGACCAGGATGGATCTGGAGCAGGTCCGCGAAAGGACGGACCTGGGGATCAGGGTCGCTCTCGCCGGCGACGACGGTCAGCAGGCCTGCGCGGGCGAACACCGACGCCCAGTCGGGGTCGCACAGGACGAGCCGTACGCCGGTGATGGCGCACAGCGCCGTCACCTCGTCGCCCGGAGCACGGGGGTTGACGGGCACGACGACCAACCCGAGACGCAGCGCGGCGAGATAGGAGATCGGCAGCTCGAGGCGGTTGGTCATCACGATCGCGATCCGCTGCCCTGCGACGAGTCCTTGGGCGGAGATCCAGGCGGCGACCGCCGAGACCCGGTCGTCGAGACCCTCCCACGTGACCGACCGGCCGGGTCCGTAGCCCTCGACGAGCGCCGTCCCGTCGGGGTCCTGCTCCGCCTGCTGCCGGACGAGCTCCGCGACGTTCACCGTCATGGCGTCGAGTCTTGCACAGCACGATCACCATGCCCCCCTGCCCCGATCTGTACGCTCGTGCCGTGGATGCGAAGGGGCACAGACGACCGCAGAACCTCCGTGCTCGATCGATGCTGGCCGGGGAAGCCTCG
>NZ_JARBCJ010000138.1:1995-9404 GCF_028803055.1 Mumia sp. | reverse complement strand
CGAGACGGCGCCGTTCGCCAGGGCGTCGGCAGACGTCGACCCCGCCGAGCTGCGAGCATCGCCGGAGTTCGCCGCGATGACCCGCCGCGTGCGGGAGGCGATCGCGTGACGGTGCGATGACTTCTCCGAGCACGACCGGTCTGACCGGATGAGCACGCGCTGACCTTCCCCACAAGGAGAACGACCATGTCCTTCCAGGCCTACCTCGACGCGATCGAGAAGAAGACCGGCAAGACTCCCCGCGAGCTGGTCGAGGAGGCGCGCGGACGTGGCTTCGCGGAGCCGGGTGCGAAGGCGGGGCAGGTCGTCGCGTGGCTCGACGAGGAGTACGGCGTGGGGCGCGGTCATGCGATGGCGCTGTGGCACGTCATCCGCAACGGCCCCCAGATCAGCTCCAAGCACGTCGGGACGGAGGGTTCGCACAGCGACCCCTCCGACACGCTCTGGTTGGACGGCGCGGCGACCAAGCCCGCCGGGTGAGGTAGCACCCGCGGACGGTCCCGGGGCACGATCGAGGCATGCGAAGCGACACGATCGAGATCCGGACCGGCAACCGCCCGGTCGTCCACGACCTCACCCGCGACTGCGAGCGGTTCGTCGCCGACGAGGGCGACGGACTGCTCAACGTGTACGTCCCCCATGCCACCGCGGGCATCACAGTCATCGAGACGGGCGCCGGGTCCGACGACGACCTGCTGAACTCCCTCGACGACCTCCTGCCTCGCGACGACCGGTGGCAGCACCGGCACGGCGCCCCCGGCCACGGACGCGACCACGTCCTGCCGGCGTTCATCGGGCCCTCGGTCACCGTGCCGGTCCTCGCCGGGGCGATCGCTCTCGGGACCTGGCAGAGCGTCGTCCTGGTGGACACCAACGTCGACAACCCTGTCCGCCAGGTACGGCTCAGCTTTCTCGCAGGGTGAGCGGGCAAGGTCGAACACTTCCCTTCACGATCGCGTAGACTTGTGTTGTGGCCCTGATCGGCGTACGCGAGGCAGCAGAGCGCCTCGCCATCACCCCTCGACGCGTGCACCAGCGCATCGAGGACGGCACGCTGCCCGCCGTCCGCATCGGCAACCAGTGGGCGATCGACCCCGGCCGTCTGCCGCTGGCGGCCGCTCGACCTTCGCGGCCGCTCTCGCCTCGGATGGCGTGGGCGCTGCTCGATCTCCTGGCGGGAGGGTCGCCCACGGTCGCGTCGACCGAGCGCGCCCGCCTCCACGCGTACGCCGAGCGCCTGCGGGCGTCCGACGACCCCGCCGCGCTGCTGCGGGCCTGGATGGCGCGGCGAGCCGATCGCCAGGAGTTCCGTGTTGCCCCCGGCGATCTCGACGACCTGCGCGACGACGAGCGCGTGCACCTCTCAGGAGTCAGTGCCGAGGGGAGCTTCATCGTGAGCCCCACGCTCGAGGCGTACGCGGCGACGACGGACCTGGACGGCCTCGTCGATGACTACTTCCTCGTGCCCGCTCCACGCCAGGAGGGCAACGTGGTCCTCCACGTCACCGACGTGGTTCCCGACACGAGGGGGTGGCCGGTGCTGGCGGCGGATCTGGCCGAGCACCTCGGGTCTCGCGAGAGCGCCCGTGCGTCCGAGCTCGTCCGGGCCGGGTCGACCTGAGGTCAGCGCTCACGCTGACGAACGGCGTAGGTCAGGTGCGTCACCCGCGGGGAGGACTCGGCGCGGACCTGCTCCAGGGCGACGCGGTCGGCGTCCACGCCCTCGAAGAGGCGGACTCCCTTGCCGAAGAGCACGGGCGACAGCGCGATCGAGAACTCGTCGACCAGGCCCGCGTTCAGGTGTTCGAGGATCGTCGCGCCGCCGCCCGAGATGCGGACGTCACGCTCGCCGGCGGCCTCGCGGGCCTGGTCGAGGGCGGACTCGATGCCGTCGTTGACGAAGTGGAAGGTCGTACCGCCGGGCCGCTCCCACGGGTCACGCTTCTCGTGCGTCACGACGAAGACCGGCGTGTGGAACGGCGCCTCCTCTGGCCACGCCTCCTCGCCGGCGTCGAACATGCGTTTGCCCATGACACTCGCGCCCGTGCGCTCGAAGGTCGCTCGGACGATGTCGTTGTCGCGCCCCTCCTCGCCGCCCCCGCCGAGCTTGAGGTTCTCCCGGAAGAACCGCTGCGGGAAGACCCACCGTTGCAGCTCCATCCACTGTCGACCCATCAGCTCGTCGGTGGACTCGGGCGCGATGAACCCGTCCAACGACATCGACACGCTGAAGAACACCGTGCCGGCCATCAGTCGTCCGCCCCCTGCTCAGCCATCTCGGCGACGTACGCGGCCAGGTTGCCCAGCGTCTGCTGACCACCCTCGATCGCGTGGTATTTCTCGGCCGCCTCGTCACGCAGCTCCTTGGTGGGGAACACCGTGCGCATCTCGATGCGGGTCGCCGTCCCGTCGCGCTCGAACGTGAGGACCGACTCGAAGGCGTTCGGGTCGCCGCGGGACTCGCCGTGAAGCATCGCGATCCGCTCCGGCCGGGTGATCTCCGTCCAGGTGATCCACTCGGAGTAGTCCGTCCCGTCGGGACCGTGCATCACGAAGTCCCACTCCCCGCCGGCGCGGAACTCGAGCGACGTCGTCGTCGTGGTGAACCCGTCCGGCCCCCACCACCGCGACAGGTGCCGCACGTCGGTGAACGCCTCGAACACCAGCTCCGGCGGGGCGTCGATGACCCGGGAGATCACGATCTCCCGGTCGGCCGTCGCGGACTGCACCGGCGCTCCTGTTCCTGTGGTTGCCATCGGTACTCCTCTTGTCGTGCCTGCTTGAGGTCCTGCACGTACGCGTCCAGCCGGTCGAAGCTCTCGTTCCAGAACTGCTCGAACCCGCCGGTCCACTCGTGGACCGGTCGCAGCCCGCCGGCGTCAAGGCCGTACAGCCGCTGCTTGCCCACCTTGCGGTCCTGCACCAGGCCGACCTCGCGGAGCACACGCAGATGCTTGGACGCTCCCGGCTGGGTCATGCCCAGCTCCTCGGCCACCTCGGTCACGGGCCGCTCGCCCGCGCGCAGCAGCACCAGGATCTCCCGGCGCTGCGGCTCGGCGATCGCGTTGAAGACGTCCGACGTCGTCGCTGCGCGTGCCATAGGGACGATCATATGCCTATATGGGAATACGTCAAGAGGGAGCGCGTAGGCGTGGCGAGCAGAACGAAGGACGGCGATGTGGCCGTTGCTCCACACCGCCGCCCCGGACCACCCTGGACTCCAGGACGAGTGACCGGCAAGGGATTTCGATCCTGATCGAAAGGCTCCCGACACGACGGTGGGGCCGGTGCTGGCAACGGACCTGGCCGAGCACCTAGGATCCCGCGAGAGCGTCGGCGCGGCCGAGCGCCGGTCCCGCCGAGGTCGTGCAGAGGTCAGGAGGTACGGCGTGAGCATCGCGCTCCCCGTCATGAGCGCCGAGCAGGAGGCGTCCTGGTTCGGCCTCTTCCACCTCGCCGAGACCGTCCCCGAGGGCTGGACGCTCGTCGGCGGGCAGATGGTCCACCTGCACTGCGCCGAGCGCGGCGTCGATCCGTACCGCTCGACGCCCGACGTCGACGCCGTCCTGGACGTCCGTGGCCACCCGCAGATCCTCATGACCGTCACCTCCGCGCTGTCCGAGGCGGAGTTCGAGCCGCGCGGACTCACCGCCAGCGGCAAGCAGCACCGCTGGGTCCGCGGCGCGGCGACCATCGACGTCCTGATCCCCGCCTTCACCGGTCAGCCTGGGCGCGGGGTCGGAGCCAGCGGGTTCCCCGCTCTCGCCACTCCGGGCGCCATCTATGCGCTGCGCCGCTCGGAGCCGGTCGAGGTGACCGTCGGGGACACCACCGGCACGATTCAGCGCCCGACGCTCCTCGGCGCGCTCGTCATCAAGTCGGCCGCCTACTCGATCACCGTCGACCCCCACCGCGGGCGCCACCTCGACGACCTCGCGCTGCTCGCGTCGATGCTCACCGCACGCGACCTGCGGGGCGCCGAGCTGTCCAAGGGTGAGGCGAAGTACGTCCGCGAAGCCGTCCCGGTCGCCCAGAGCCACCTCGCCACCACGATCATCGAGGGCGCGCCGGACGGGCTCGCCCGCTTGGCGCGACTCTTGGAGCGCTCACCCGCCTGAGCCGTGCCACCCCACGATCAGCGCGGGTCCACTCCTCGGCGAGGATCCCGTACTGGCAGCCGTCGATCCAGCCGAGCTCGGCGTGCCACGAGTCGCGGACGCCGTACTGCTCGCGCCGCATGCCCAGCTTCTCCATCACCCGGGCAGAGGCGGTGTTGGCGGCGAAGCAACCGGCCGTGATCCGGTGCAGCCCGAGCTCGGTGAAGCCCAGCTCCAGCAGCGCCCCGGCCACCTCGGTCGCGAACCCGCGCCCTGCGTACGCGGGGTCGAACGAGTAGCCGAGCGTGCCTTCTGCCGCTCGCCACGGCTCCCCGTCCTCGCGTTGCCCCAGCCCGTCCTGCACCCCCAACGATGCGAGCCCGACCACGACGTCACCGAGGTGGACGAAGACTCCGTGGTCGAGCGGATCGTCGACACTGGCCAGCCAGGCCTTGCGAAAGGAGCCCGGATCGACGGTCGTCCGCAGCAGCCACCGCGTCACGTCGGGGTGGTTGCGCCACCGGAGCACCTCGTCGACGGCCTCGTCGGTGGGCAGCCGCAGCTCGAGCCGCTCGGTTCTCCTCGGCCAGCCGAGCTCAGGAATCGTCACCCGGTGAGACAACCAGACGACCGGGAGGCGTTCAACGCAGTTTCGTCGTGCGCGACCGAGTGCCAGACTCCCCCGATGACCTCCACGACGATCACTGCCGACAGCGCCGGAAGGTGGCAGCTGGGTGACCTCACCGTCAACCGGATCGGGCTCGGCGCGATGCGGCTGACCGGGAGCGCCGCGTTCGACCTCGGCGAGCCGAGCGACCGCACGAGGTCGCTCCGGGTGCTGCGGCGCGCGGTCGAGCTCGGCGTCGACCACATCGACACGGCCGCGTTCTACTTCTCCTCGCTCCGCTCGGCCAACGAGCTGATCTGCTCCGCACTCGCGCCGTACGGGGACGACCTCGTCATCGCCACCAAGGTCGGGCCCGGCAGGGACGCCTCGGGGGCGTGGCTGCCACCGGCCCGCCCCGACCAGCTGCGCGGCCAGGTCGAGGAGAACCTCCGCCAGCTCGGCCGTGACCACCTCGATCTCGTGTACTTCCGGAAGATGCCCTCCGTGACGTCGATCAGCGAGCACGTCGGGGCGTTGTCAGACCTGCGCGACGCCGGTCTGATCCGCCACATCGGCGTCTCCGGCGTCGATCGTGGGCACCTCGACGAGGCGTTGTCGGTCACTCCGGTGGTCTGTGTGCAGAACCGGTACGGGATCGGGTCGAGCGGCGACGCCCGGGACGTCCTCGAGGCCTGCCGCGCACGCGGCATCGCCTTCGTCCCGTTCTTCGCCGTCGCCGGGCAGGGCGCCGAGCGAGGTCGGTCCGCAGCTCGTGAGGACGCCGAGGTCCTCGACATCGCGGCGGCGCACGGCACCACTCCGGCACAGGTCCGGATCGCCTGGACCCTCCAGCAGGGCCCGCACGTCCTGGCGATCCCGGGGACCGGCGACCCCGCCCACGTCGACGAGAACGTCGCAGCCGGCGCTCTCCGACTTACCGCCGACGAGCTCGATCGACTGGCGTCTTCATGATGCGGAGCGCATCTCGACGGCGAATCACAACGAGCAAGGGGCAGGTCGGCGTCGAGCCGTGGTTTACGTAACAAATATTCGTCCCAGGTGTTGATACGTCTCGTGGTGCAACCAGCGTGGGGTGCGCTTGCATGCAGGGATCACCTGAATCCGATCAGGTGTCGAAGGGAGCCCTCGCGTGCGATCCTCACTCCTCCGGGTCGGCGTCGTCGCCGGCGCGTCAGCACTGGTGCTGGCGACGATGCCCGCCTCGCTCGTCTCCGCGTCACCCGTCACCGACCCCCCGGCCGTCGACTGCCAGTCAGTCCTCGCGGCTCCCACCCTCGACGCGGCGTTCGACGCCGCGGCCGAGGCCGCCGACGTCCCGTCGGATCTCCTCAGAGCCGTCTCCTACATGCAGTCTCGCTGGGAGGGCCACGACGGCCGGGTCAGCAACGACGGCGGGTACGGCATGTTCAACCTCAAGTCGACGACGACGGCCGTCCCCGACGGGGCGGGCAAGGGCTCGACCGACCGCTCCCCACGACGTACGGCCAGCCAGCTCGAGCGCGCCGCCGAGCTCACCGGGATCCCCGCCTCGACGGTCCGCAGCGACGACCGCGCCAACGTCTGCGCAGCCGCGGCACTGACCGCGTCGTACGCGCCCGACCTCGACGCGTCCACGCCACCGCAGAGGTGGACCGCGGCGATCGCCCGCTTCGGGTCCGCCGACACGTTCGAGCGTCAGGTCCTGACCACGCTCCGTGAAGGACGCGCTCGTACGACCTCCGGCGGCGAGACGGTGACCCTCGATGGCGACCCGACGGTCGAGGTCGCCCCGCCGTCCGCGAGCGATCCCGAGACCGACTGTCCGCCCGACCTCGGGTGCGAGTGGATCCCGGCCGGCTACGAGAAGCTGGTCCCCTCCGACTCCGACAGCACCGGCAACTACGGCAACCACGACAAGGCCGACCGCACCGGGCCTGGCGGGCCGAAGCTCAAGTACATCGTCATCCATGACACCGAGACCGCGTACGACCCGACCATCGGACTCGTGACAGACCCGGGCTACCTCGCCTGGAACTACACGATCCGGTCGTCGGACGGCCACATCGCCAACCACCTCGACCCGAAGGACGTGGGCTGGCACGCGGGCAACTGGTATGTCAACGCCCACTCCATCGGTATCGAGCACGAGGGCTGGGCGGGGTCGGCGGGCTGGTTCACCGAGGCGATGTACGAGCAGTCGGCGAAGCTGGTGCGCCACCTCGCGCACGAGCACGACATCCCGCTCGACCGAGCCCACATCATCGGGCACGACCAGGTCCCGGGCGTCACCTCCGGCGCCACGAGGAACGTGCACTGGGACCCGGGGCCGTACTGGGACTGGGAGCACTACTTCGACCTCGTCCAGGCGCCGATCGGCCAGTCGGCCAAGAACACCTCGTCGGTGAAGGCCGGCGACGTCGTCGAGGTCCGTGGCGGCTACGCCGACAACGTCAACACGATCACCGGCTGCCAGCAGGCCTCTCCGGGGTCCGGCGACTGCGTCCCTGGCCAGGGCACGAACTTCGTCCTCGCCTACCAGTCGCCCTCGCTCGAGGCCCCGCTGGCGAACGACCCGGGCTGGAAGCCCAACGGCGCCGCGGGGACGACGTACGCCAGCGACATCAGCGCACGCATCCAGTCGGGGCACAAGCTGGTCGTGGCCGAGGTGCGCGACGAGTGGCTCGGCGTCTGGTGGGCGGGCTCGT
>NZ_JARBCJ010000138.1:0-1897 GCF_028803055.1 Mumia sp. | reverse complement strand
GCACGCATCCAGTCGGGGCACAAGCTGGTCGTGGCCGAGGTGCGCGACGAGTGGCTCGGCGTCTGGTGGGCGGGCTCGCTGGTGTGGGTCCACAACCCGGCGACGAGGCCCGTCGTGCTCCGGACGACCGCCAAGACGGTGACGACGACATCGACGACCGCGGCACCGATCTTCGGCCGCGCCTATCCCGAGCCGGAGGCGTACGCGCCGTACGAGATCCCGGTGCAGGCGATCGCGCCGCTGGAGTACACGCTCGGCGCCGGACAGACGTACGCCGTGAGCGACGACGACGTGGAGACCGACTACTACTACGCGCAGTCCTTCGACGGCTCGATCCCCGACGACCGTACGGACGTGAAGGGCGAGCTGCGCTACTACCAGCTCTGGTACGCGCACAAGCAGGTGTTCGTGAAGGCCGACGACGTGACGCTGCGCGATCCCGGCAAGCGCGCCGTGGTCCCGACCCGGCTGCCGAAGATCACCGGCGAGGCGAAGGTGGGCTCGACGCTCACCGTCAGCAACGGACGGTGGTCGCGTGAGGTGACGGACTTCCGCTACACCTGGCTCGTCGGGGGTCGTCCGGTCGCCGGCGCGACGGGCTACACCTTCACCCCGCGGCCCGGGGACGCCGGCAAGCGCGTCGTCGCGGTGGTGTCCGTCGACGACCCGGCGCTCCACCCGAGGCTCGCTCCGTCGCTGCCGACGGCGAAGGTCCGGCGCTAGACACAGCGATGAGGCGTTTCGACCACCATCTGGTCGAAACGCCTCATCGTCGTCAGCGGACTGTCAGGCCTCGGCGTCGAGCGCGGCCTTGACGCGGCGGTGCGCCTCCCAGATCTCGTCGGGCACCCGATCGAACTGCGCGAGGTGCTCCTCGCGGAAGCCCATCTCCTGCCGCCAGCGCTCCACGTCGATCGACAGGATCGTCTCGAGGTCATCCTTGGCGATGTCGACGCCGTCGAGCATCAGCTCGTCCTCGGTGGGGATGATGCCGACCGGGGTCCGACGCCCGGTGACCTCACCCTTCTTGAGCTGGATCAGCCACAGCAGCGGGCGCAGGTTCTCGCGGTATCCCGGCCACAGGAAGTGGCCGTCCTCCGGGTCACGCTGGAACCAGTTGACGTGCGCGAAGATCGGGAGCTCCTTCGCGGCCCCGACCACGTCGAGGTAGTGCCGCGCGTAGTCGCCCTCGCCGTAGGCCATGAACGGCCGGTTGGACATCGGGTCGTAGCGCAGCTGCCCGTCGACGCCCTCGGCGGCGAAGGTCGCCTCCGCGCCCAGGGTCAGCCCGTCGTACACGCCCTCGGCGAGATCGCTGATCGCGCGGATCAGCGGCTCGCGGTCGCGCGTACGCCCACCGAAGATGATCGCGTCGATCGGCACGCCTGACGCGGCGTTGTAGTCCGGCGCGATGTTGGGGACGTTGTCGAGCGTCGTGGTGAACCGGCTGTTGGGGTGCGCCCACGGCTCTCCGGCCTGGTCGGGCGTCCGGTCGGCGATCGGGTCGCCCTTCCAGTCCAGCCAGCCGGTGACGTCGGCCGGCGGCTGGGGCGTACGGCCCTCCCACCAGACCTCCTGCGTCTGGGGGTTGTAGGCGACGTTGGTGAAGATCGCGCCCGTGCCCTCCGCGATGGACTGCAGCGCCGTCGGGTTGGTCGTCTCGTTCGTGTCCTTCGCGACGCCGAAGACGCCGTACTCCGGGTTCATGCCGTACAGGCGGCCCGACTTCTCGTCCACCCACAGCCACGCGATGTCGTCGCCGTAGAACGACACGTGATAGCGGTCGCCGAGGGCGTCCGGCGGCAGCATCATCGCGAGGTTGGTCTTGCCCGAGGCGCTCGGGAACCCGCCGCAGATGTGGTAGGTCTCGTCGGTCTCCTTGTCGTGGATCCCGATG
>NZ_JARBCJ010000137.1:0-9437 GCF_028803055.1 Mumia sp. | reverse complement strand
TCTCTGGCACTCGCGGGTCACTCTCGTTGGCTTGCGGGTCACTCTCTGGCACTCGCGGGTCACTGGCACGGTGACCCGCCGGTGCCAGGCGGTGACCCGCGAGCGGCAGACAGTGACCCGCCGGTGCCACACGGTGACCCGCGGCCGCCACACGGTGACCCGCGGCCGCCACACGGTGACCCGCCGGTGCCAGGCGGTGACCCGCGGCCGGCGCGCGGTGACCCGCGGGCGGCAGAGAGTGACCCGCGAGCGGAAGGGCGGGGTCAGGCTTAGCCGCGCAGGCCTTCGTACGCCTCGAGGGTCTCCGGGTTCTGCAGGGCACCGCGGGCGGCCGCGTCGTCGATCGCCGTCCCGCGCAGGATCTTCTTGACCGGCACCTCGAGCTTCTTGCCCGACAGCGTGCGCGGCACCCCGGGCACCTGGTGGATCACGTCCGGCACGTGCCGCGGCGACAGCTGCGAACGCAGGGCGCCGGCGATGGTGCGCTGCATCGCCTCGTCCAGCTCCAATCCCTCGGCCAGTACGACGAAGAGCAGCAGCTCCCCGGCACCACCCTCGGCGTCCTCCAGGTGTACGACGAGACTGTCGGTGACCTCGTCCAAGCCCTCGACCACGGAGTAGAACTCGGCCGTCCCGAGGCGCACCCCGCCGCGGTTGAGGGTCGCGTCGCTGCGCCCCGTGATCGTGCACGAGCCGTCGGCGCGGATCGTGATCCAGTCACCGTGACGCCAGACGCCGGGGAAGTCCTCGAAGTACGCGGCGTGGTAGCGCGAGCCGTCGTCGTCACCCCAGAACCCGATCGGCATGGACGGCATCGGCTCGGTGATCACGAGCTCCCCGAGCTCGTCGACGACCGGGCGGCCGTCGATGTCGTACGCGGCGATGGCGACGCCGAGGTTCGGCCCGGAGATCTCACCTGCATACACGGGGAGCATCGGGTTGGCGCCCACGAACCCGGTGCACACGTCCGTGCCGCCGGAGAGCGAGCCGAGGTGGACGTCGTCCCCGACCGCCTCGTACACCCACCGAAACCCCTCGACCGGCAGCGGCGCGCCCGTCGACCCGACACCGCGCAGCCGCGACAGGTCGGCGACGTCCTTCGGCACCAGCCCCTCCTTGCGGCACTGGAGCAGGAACGGCGCGCTCGTCCCGAAGTAGGTGATGCCGAGCTCGTCGCTCATCCGCCACAACGACCCGAGGTCGGGGTGCGCGAGGTTGCCGTCGTACATCACGACGGTCGCGCCCGACAGCAGCCCCGAGACGAGCAGGTTCCACATCATCCAGCCGGTGGTGGAGAACCAGAAGAAGACGTCCTCCGGGCCGAGGCCGAGCTCGAGCGCCACGGACTTCGTGTGCTCGACGGTGATGCCGCCGTGGCCGTGGACGATCGGCTTGGGCAGTCCGGTCGTGCCGGACGAGAACAGCAGATAGAGGGGGTGGTCGAACGGTACGCGGTCGAACGCGAGCTCGGCCGGCTCCGCCACCAGGTCCGCCCACGTCACGGAGTCGGCGGGTGCCGCCGCCTCCGGGTCGAGGTACGGCAGCCACACCGTCGCGCGCAACGACGGCAGCGCCGCCCGGATCGCGGCGACCTCGTCGCACCGGTCGACCGCCTTCGTGCCGTAGCGGTAGCCGTCGACCGCGAGCATCACGGTCGGTTCGATCTGCCCCCAGCGGTCGATCACGCTCCGCGTCCCGAACTCGGGTGCGCAGGACGAGAAGATCGCGCCGAGGCTCGCTGCGGCGAGCAGCAGGACGAGCGTCTCGGGCACGTTGGGGGCGTACGCCACCACCCTGTCGCCGCGGGTGATCCCGAGGCGTACGAGGCCCGCTCGTGCCCGAGCGACCGCGTCTCTCAGCTCGGCCGCCGTGTACGTCACGTCGTCGCGCGACTGCGACCGTGCGACCACGACGACATCGTCGTCGGCCCGTCCGGGCATCTGCAGCATGGCCTCGGCGTAGTTCAGCGCGACGCCGGGGAACCACGTACGGCCAGGCACCGGCGGCGCGCCGTCGGCGGCGGGCACGAGCGCGACGGCCGGGTCACTCTCCGCGCCGTCGACCGTCCCGGGGACCGCGAAGTACGTCCAGATCGAACGCCAGAACGCGTCCTGGTCGTCGACCGACCAGGCGTGCAGGGCGCGGGCGTCGGCGAGCGGCGGACCTCCGTGGGACTCGGCCCAGTCCATGAAGGCGCCGATGCGCGTCGTACGGCGTGCGTCGGGCGCGGGCTCCCAGAGGACCTCGTGCGTCACCTGCGGTGTGAACATGGCGACACCCTAGACGGCGTGGAGCACGGCCTCCCACGCGTGTCACGGCTCGACGACGGCGAACCTCGGGTCGGGCTCGTCGGTCAGCCCGACGATCGTGGTGAGCACCGACGTATCACCGTCCACATCGATGCCGTCGAGCGTGCCCGACCCCAGCAGGCCGAGCAGCTGCGGACGGGTGAGGCGGAGGGTCAGGTCCGCGGCGTCGCCGCGCGTGGTCGGGAAGTGGACGAGCGCACCGTTCGAGAGCTCCATCCGGTACGCCTCGCCCGAGTCGGTGAAGTGCCACGCGATGCTTCCGGTCACGCCCGCGGCCTTCGCCCCGTCGAGCCGGATGGCGATGGTGTCGAACAGCTGGGTGGTCGTCAACGCGCTCACCATCCCCGCGGCGGTGAAGGAGGCGGTCGGACTACCTCCACGGAGCTCGTGCGCGCCGGTGAGGAAGCAGTTGCGCCACGTCGCGTTCTCGGCACCGAGACCGAGCGACTCGAGGACCTCCGCCAACGCCTCGCGGGCCTGCGGGTTGTCCGGATCGGCGAACACGGCGTGACTGCCCAGCTCGGCAGCGAAGCGGAGGTCTCCCGCGTCGGCGTAGCGTCGGACCGCCTGCACCACGGCGTCGACACCGCCGAGGAGCTCGACGTAGCGGTCGGCCCGGTTCTCCGGCGTGTGCTCCCACAGGTGGGCGGGGTTGCCGTCGTACCACCCGAGGTAGCGCTGGAAGACCGCCTTGACGTTGTGGCTCAGCGACCCGTAGTAGCCGCGCGTGCTCCACCGCTGTGCCAGGGAGTCGGGAAGGTCGAGCATCTCGGCGATCTCGCTGCCGACGTAGCCCTGGTTCATGAGGCGCAGCGTCTGGTCGTGCATGTACGCGTAGAGGTCCCGCTGCTCGGTCAGGAAGGCGATGACCTCGTCGGTCCCCCACGTCGGCCAGTGGTGCGACGAGAACACCACGTCGGAGTCGTGTGCGAACAGCTCGATCGACTCCGCGAGGTAGCGCGACCAGATTCGCGAGTCGCGGACCTGGGCGCCGCGCAGCGTGAGCAGGTTGTGCATCGTGTGGCACGCGTTCTCCGCCATGCAGAGCACCCGCTCGTCGGGGAAGGAGAAGTTCATCTCTGCCGGCGACTCCGTCCCCGGCGTCAGCTGGAAGACGATCCGCACACCGTCGAGGGTCTCCTCCTGGCCGGTGTGCGTGATGTCGACCGTCGGCGGAAGGAGCCCGACCGTCCCCGCCGAGGTGCGCGGGCCGAGACCGATGCCGACGGCCCCGGTCACCGAGGCGTCGAGCGGGTGTCCGTCGTAGTAGTAGCCACGCCGCAGCATGGCCACGCCGGCGTACACGTTCTCCGACACCGCGTGCTCGAGGAAGTGCTCCGGCGCGAGGATCGGCACGTCGGTGGACGCGTCGACGACGCCGAGCACGCCCCCGAAGTGGTCGATGTGCGCATGCGTGTAGATCACCGCGCTGACCGGGCGGTCACCTCGATGCTCGCGATAGAGGGCGAGCGCAGCGGCGGCGGTCTCGGCACTCACGAGCGGGTCGATGACGATGACGCCCGAGGTTCCCTCGACCAGCGTCATGTTCGAGATGTCGAACCCGCGGACCTGGTAGAACCCGGGCGCGACCTCGTACAGGCCGTGGCGCGACGTCAGCTTCGCCTGGCGCCACAGGCTCGGGTGGACCTCCTCCGGAGCGCTTCCGGACACGAACGCCAGCGCGTCGGCGTCGAAGACGACCGTCCCGGTGGCGGAGGTGATCGTCGCCGGCGAGATCGTTCCGACGAATCCCCGGTCGGCGTTGGCGAAGTCTGGGTGGTCCTCGGAGTACGACACGGCCATGGGAGTCTCCGTCTGGTGGCGCGGTGAGCGACCTCTCCACCATCGTCGGTGCCCTGGACGTGCGCATCTCCCGGCCAGCGGGCCGGGAGACGACGAAACCCCAGATCCGGCGGGGATCTGGGGCTCATGCTGTCGGGGTGACAGGATTTGAACCTGCGGCCTCGTCGTCCCGAACGACGCGCGCTACCAAGCTGCGCCACACCCCGTGGCTCCTCGTACGTGGTACGAGCAGAACCTCTCCGCGAGTGGGCCCGCGCTCAGTTCCTCGGAGAGTCTACCGGACGCATCCGGAGCACCGTCGCCTCGGGTCGGCACGCGAAGCGGACGGGCGCGTACGGCGATGTGCCGCAGCCGGCCGAGACGTGGAGCCACGAGGAGTCGTGGCCTGCGGTCCGGTGCTGGTGGAGGCCGCGGGCACGCCGACGGTCGATGTCGCAGTTGGTCACGAGCGCGCCGAAGCCGGGCACACGGAGCTGGCCGCCGTGGGTGTGCCCGGCGAGGATCAGCGGGTATCCCTGGACGTTGAACGCGTCGATGGCCCGCAGGTACGGGGCGTGGACGACGGCGATCGCGAGGTCCGCCGACGGGTCGGCCGTCGTCGGGATCGCCTCGAGGTCGTCACGGTCGACGTGGGGGTCGTCGAGCCCCGCGAACGACAGCGAGAGCCCGCGGACGTCGAGCTTGCCGGTCGCGTTGTTGAGGTCGATCCAACCGGCCTCGCTGAAGGCGGTCCGCATCTCCTCGTACGGGAGGTCGGCGGTGCGGCGGCGTACGCCTGACGGCCCCATGAGATAGCCCGCCGGGTTCTTGAGCGTCGGCGAGTAGTAGTCGTTGGAGCCGAAGACGAACACTCCTGGGACACCGAGCAGGTCGTTGTAGGCCTGGAGGACGGCGGGCAGCGCCTCGAGGTGTGCGAGGTTGTCGCCGGTGTTGACGACGAGGTCGGGCTCGTACTCGACCAGGCTGCGCAGCCACCGCTGCTTGCGCGACTGTCCTGGGGTCATGTGGACGTCGGAGATCTGGAGCACCGTGAGCGGACGCGCCTCGGCTGGCAGGACGGGCAGGTCGATCTCGCGGACCACGAAGGCGTTGCGCTCGTAGAGGGACGCGTACGCCAGCGCGCCCGTGCCCGCGGCGGTCGTGGCCAGGAGGGTCTTCGTCAGGGGATGCACGCCTGCAAGCGTGCCACAGGGACGGCTGGGGAATCGGCGTGCCGGGGTGTGAAGCCCTGAGCGATGATGACCTCATGAGCGATCTCAAGGACCGACTGCGCACCGACCTGACCGCGGCGATGAAGGAGCGTGACTCGCTCCGGGCGTCGACACTGCGCATGGTGCTGTCGGCCATCAGTCGGGCCGAGACCGCCGGCAAGCAGGCCAAGGAGCTCTCCGACGCCGAGGTCCAGTCCGTGATCACGTCGGAGTCGAAGAAGCGGCGAGAGGCCGCCGAGGCGTACGAGTCGGGGAACCGGCCCGAGCTGGCGCAGAAGGAGCAGGACGAGGCCGCGATCCTCGCCGACTACCTGCCCGAGCCGCTCGGCGCCGACGAGGTGACCGCGCTCGTCTCCGAGGCGATCACCGAGGCCGGCGTCGCCGGCGAGGGGATGCGCGGCATGGGCAAGGTCATGGGGCTGCTCAAGCCCCGTACGGAGGGCCGGGTCGACGGCGCCGCGCTGGCCGCGGAGGTCCGGAGGCAGCTGGGCGCCTGACGACCGAGCGCTCGTCGCGCTCGGTCAGTCGTCGTTCCCGCGGCCTCCGCCGCCGCCGTTGCCGCGGCCCGGGCGGTCGCCGCCACCGCCACCGCCACCGCCACCGCCATCGCCACGGTCGCCCTTCTTGTCCTTCTTGTCGGGCTTGGCCGGGGCCCGCGGGGTGTCCGAGGGCGCTGCGCCGAGGCTGCCCGGCGACTCGAAGTTGGCGTACGGCAAGTCGTCCTGGATCGCGCGCATGGTGTCGGCCCACATCGGGCCGGCGAGCGAGGAGCCACCGACGGCGCTGAAGGAGATGTACTCACCGTTGAGCTGCTGGTTGGCGAGCGTCTTCCAGTGACCGTCACGGTTTGCGCCCGCGATCATGGACGACGTCACCAGCTTGGGGGTGTAGCCCATGTACCAGACGGCCTTGTTGTCCTGCGTGGTGCCGGTCTTGGCAGCGGACGGCTTGTTGAGCTGGAGGGCGTTGCCGAAGCCACCCTCCTGGACGCCGCGCAGGATCTGGTTCATCGAGTCGGCCGCCGCGGTCGACAGGACCCGCCGGCAGGTGGGCTGGTAGTCCTTGATGGTCGTGCCCTTGTTGTTCGTGATCAGCGTGACGGGCATCGGCTCGCAGTACTTGCCGCGAGCGGGGAACGTCGCGTACGCCGCCGACATGTCGAGGGCGCTGACGTCGATGACGCCGAGGGTAAACGACGGGTAGGTGTCGTTGACGTCAGGCACCGGGATGCCCATCTTGGCGGCCATCTTGGTCGTCGCGCAGAGCCCGACCAGACGCTCGAGCTGCGCGAAGTAGGTGTTAATCGACTGACGAAGTCCGCGGGTCATGTCGAACCCGCCGGCACCGGTCGAGTTGCTGACCTTCCACGAGCCGGCGCCCTCTTTGTCGCACTGCGAGAACCCGCTGATGTTCATCGACTGGGGCGAGTTGAAGAACGTGCTGGGCGGGTAGCCCTTGTCGAGAGCCGCCGCGGCAGTGAACGCCTTGAACGTCGACCCGGCCTGGAAGCCGTTCGCGCCACCGAGCGACTTGGGCACCGTGTAGTTGATGTAGGTCTCGCCGGCCTTCTTGTTGTTGCCCATCGGGCGTGACTGCGCGAGCGCACGCACCGCCCCGGTCCCGGGGACCACCAGCGCCTGCGCGCCGATCGCGTCGTCGGTCGGGGCGACACGCTTCTGGACCGACTCGTCGGCCGCGCGCTGGAACGTGGGCTCGAGCGTCGTCTTGATCACGAGACCGCCGGTCTCGAGCGTGTGCACGCGCTCGTCCTCATTCTTGCCCAGCGACTCGTCCTGGAGGAGATAGCGACGGACGTAGTCGCAGAAGAATGGCGCCTTGGTGCTCACGCAACCGTTGGAGAAGCGGGTGATCTTGAGCCCGAGCGGCTGCGCGATGGCCTTCTGGACGACGGAACGCGTCAGGAGCCCCTGGGCCTCCATCGCCGACAGCACGATGTTGCGCCGACGCAGGGCGTTCTCGGGGTAGGTCACCGGGTCGTACTCGACCGGGTTCTTGACCAGGCCGGCGAGCGTCGCCGCCTGAGTCAGGCTGAGGTCGGCGGCGTCGACCGAGAAGTAGTGCTTGGCGGCGGCGCTCACGCCGTACGCGCCGTCACCGAAGTAGGAGATGTTGAGGTAGTTCTCGAGGATCTGCTGCTTGCTGTGCTTCTCCTCGTACGACATCGCGTACTTGAGCTCACGGACCTTGCGGGCCGGCGACACCTCGGTGGCGGCGCGACGCTCCTCCGGCGTCGTGGCCTGCTGCACCAGGATGTTCTTGACCAGCTGCTGGGTCAGGGACGAGCCGCCCTGGGTCTGGCCGTCGGTGGCGTTGTTGACCAGCGCGCGCAGGGTGCCCTTGAAGTCGAGGGCACCGTGCTCGAAGAACCGCGCGTCCTCGATGGAGACCACGGCCTGCTGCATCACCGGCGCGATCTTCGACAGCGGGATGTCCTGCCGGTTCTGGGAGTAGAAGTAGGTGAGGAGGGACCCGTCGGCCGCGAGGACCTTCGAGCGCTGCGGGATGGGGGTCTCGCGCAGCTCCAGCGGCAGCTCCTCGAAGCCGCGCGCCATGCTGTTGGAGGTCACCCCGACGAACGCGGCGACAGGGATCGCAAGTCCGGCGACGAGTACTCCGGCAAAGAGGCTGAGAAGCGCCATGGAGCCGATCACACGAGCCGCCCCCACGCCTTCGTCGCCGTGTCGACTGGGGCCCAGATTCATGGGCCTAGGTTACGGGAGCCCAGGTCAGTCACCAACTAATGGCCCGAAAGGACTATGGCAAACCATCCCGGGGTGTCTGTTATGTGGCCTGCGACACTGCGAGTGTGTGTGTATCACCACAGGACTTCTCGGTGATCCTCTCGGGGAAGGTGTCGGATCATGAGCTGGAACGAGTCTTGGGCCACGGTGGCAGCGTGCAAGGAGTCGCAGGACGCGCTGTTCGTCCGGGGCGCCGAGCAGAACCGCGCCAAGCAGATGTGCCGGTCGTGTCCGGTCAAGCTCGAGTGTCTCGCCGAGGCCCTCGACAACGACATCGAGTGGGGGATCTGGGGCGGCATGACCGAGCGTGAGCGCCGCGCCCTGCTGCGCCGTCGTCCCAACGTGACGTCGTGGCGCACGCTTCTCGAGGCCGCCCGCGCCAGCAAGCCGGCTGGCGCCGCCGTCGCGGTCTGACGCCGGCCCCTCCGGGTCCGGTCCGTCTGGCTCAGTCCGCCTGGCTCAGTCCGCCTGGCTCAGTCCGTCGGGGCCGCGTCTGCGTCGACCTGGTCGGTCGCCGAGAGGCGGCGCCCCGCGAGCAGCTCGCCGATCGTCGTCAGCCCCTCCACGTCGTGGACGTCGGTCGCGAGACCGGCGACCTCCACGCGGGGCACGCGCGGGTGCGCCGCAGCGAATCCCGTGACCACGCGCCGCTCGCGTGCCGCCACCCGCTCGCCGCGTGCGTGCACCGCCAGTAGCCCGGCGACCACCTTGTCGTCGACCGTCGGCCGTGAGCGACCGTCGAGCCGCCGCGCGGCGGCGTGGGCGTCGTCGCCGTCGAGCGAGAAGAGCGGCACCGTCATGCGGTTCACGATCAGACCGGCCAGCGGCATGTCCTCCTGGCTGAGGCGCTCGACGAAGTAGGACGCCTCGCGCATCGCGTCCGGCTCGGGCGACGCCACGACGAGGAAGGCGGTGCCACGGTCCTGGAGGAGCGCGTACGTCGCCTCCGCGCGCTGACGGAACCCGCCGAAGAGCGTGTCGAAGGCGGCGACGAAGGTCTGCACGTCGGTGAGGACCTGCGCGCCGAGGACCTTGTTGAGCGCTGACGTCACCATCCCGAACCCCGCCGAGAAGATGCGGGCGGGACCACGCGCGGGGGCCAGCAGGAGACGGATCAGCCGGCCGTCGAGCAGCGACGACAGCCGCTCCGGGGCGTCGAGGAAGTCGAGCGCAGATCGTGACGGCGGGGTGTCGACGACGATCAGGTCCCAGCGGCGCCGGTCGCCCTCGGCGGCGTCGGTCTCCTCGCGCTGGGCCACTGCCTCGGCGTGGAGCTGGCCGAGCTTCTCCATCGCCATGTACTCCTGCGTGCCCGCGAACGAGCTCGACAGCGCCGCATAGAAGGGGTTCGC
>NZ_JARBCJ010000136.1:0-9565 GCF_028803055.1 Mumia sp. | reverse complement strand
GAGGGGTTGCGCGGCAGCACGTCCACGACATCGATCGAGGTCGGGCACTTGAAGCCTGCGAGCTGTTCGCGGGTGAACGCGATCAGCTCGTCTGGCGTCACCGACTCGCCTTCGCGGAACGCGACGACCGCCTTCACCGTCTCGCCCCACCGCTCGTCCGGGACGCCGATCACCGCCACCTCGGCCACGGCCGGGTGCGCGGTCAGGACCCGCTCGACCTCCGGGGAGTAGACGTTCTCGCCGCCGCTCACGATCATGTCCTTGATCCGGTCCTCGACATAGACGTAGCCGTCGACGAAGCGGCCCACGTCACCGGTCCGGAACCATCCGTCCTCCGTGATCACCTCGGCCGTGGCCTCCGGCTGGTTGTGGAACCCCTTCATCAGCTGCGGGGTCCTGAACCACAGCTCACCCGGCTCGCCCTCCGGGACGTCCTCGAGCGTGAACGGGTCGACCACCCGCGTCTCGACCTCGGGGATCGGGACACCGGCCGAAAGCAGCCGCTCCGGGTGCTCGGCATCGAGGTGCGCCTCCGGGAGCAGGTGCGTGATCACGCCGCACACCTCGGTGAGGCCGTACACCTGCATGAACTTCGTGTCCGGCCACGCCTCCATCGCTCGCCGCAGGAGCGGCAACGGCATCGGCGCGGCGCCGTACGTGAAGAACGTGAGCTTGCCGAACAGCGCGATCGCCTCGGGCCCGCCCGCCAGCGCCATCTGCGCGAGGGCGGGGACGAGGAAGGCGGAGTTGGCGCCCTTCATGATGGCGGTCGCCAGCGACACAGGGTCGGGCTCACGGGTCATGATGCTCGGGAAGCCGTCGTGCAGTGCGAACTGCACGTACGAGGTGCCGCCGACGTGGAAGAGCGGCATCGCGACGAGGCTGATGTCGCCCGGGTCCAGCTCCCAGCCGTCGTGGGAGTTGATCGTGTGGGCCACCATCGCGCGGTGGCTGAGCATGACGCCCTTGGGTCGGCCGGTCGTGCCCGAGCTGTACATGATCAGAGAGGTGTCCTCCGGACCGCGGTCGGGGGCGGGGCCAGCCGGCTGCGACGCGGCCAACCACCCCTCGTACTCGTCCGCCTCCGCGCCGTCGGGAGTGACCTGGATGATCTGCTCGACCATCGGGAGCCTGTCTCGGATCAGCTCGATCGTCGGCACCAGCTCTGTCCCGACGAAGAGCACCCGGGCGCCGGAGTCGTTGATCGTGTAGTCGAGCTCGTCGCCGGCCAGCCGCCAGTTGACGACCGCGGTCGCCATGCCGCGAGACGCCGCCGCGAGGGTGACCTCGACGCACGCCGGGTGGTTCTTGTCGAGGAAGGCCACCACGTCCCCGCGTCCGAGGCCCAGGTCTCGCAGGCCGCCGGCGGCACGGCGGATGCGCTCGTCGAACTCGGCAAAGGTCCACGAGCGCTCTCCGTACGCCATGCAGTCGGCGTCCGGTGTGGTCTCAGCCCAGTAGGCGACCCGGTCGTCCAAGAAGGTCGGGGGCGGAGGGGACGCAGTCATGGCTGACTCCTCGGTGCGGCGCAGTGCGCGTCGGCGGACAGTGGCATGACTGTGACACGGGTCACAGGCGAGGGCAAGGCCCACCTGACAGGGCTTCGTTGGCGCCTCGTACCCTGGAAGACGTGTCCCTCGCCCAGATCTCTGCCGCCGGAATGCTCCCCCAGCCGCTCGTGGGAGCGATCGCCGTCGGCATCCCCCTCCTGATCATCGCGCTGTTCTTCGTCTACTGGGACCGCCCGAAGAAGCGCTGACGGCCCTCAGTCTCGGGCCAGCAGCCCGGCCAGGCGGTCGAGGGACCGCGTCATCTGGCGCTGGGTCGTCTCCGCGAGGCTGCCCCGGCGCAGGAGCCACCTCTGCCGGTCCTCGGACACGTCCCACGTCTCGGTGACGATCGTCCCGGCCGGGACGACCTCGAGGTCGTAGCGCCAGACCCGCCCGCCGAGCAGGCCCCCGAGCATGGTCGTCCGCCAGGCGATGGTCTGGTTCTCCACGTAGGCGACGACCACGCTGGTGGTCGTGTACGGCACACCGCCGCGTCGCATCCGCATCGTGAACTCCGACCCGAGGCGCAGCGGGACGTCGGTGACGTCGACGACCTCCACCACGTCCTCGGCGCCGGCCAGCGACGGGTGGGAGTGCGGGTCGGCGAGGAGGGCGAAGATCCGTGCGGCTGAGGCATCGATGGTGCGTACGGCGTGGACGCGGTCTGAGTTCATGCCACGAGAATGCCGGGGTCGCGGATGCGGCGCATTGGCGGCTGGCGCCTACACTGGTGCCGTGCCTCGCGGAGACGGTCGTCTGACCCACGACCTGGACCCCCACGACGTCGGCCCCCAGGACGCCTGCGGTGTCTTCGGAGTCTGGGCTCCAGGTGAAGAAGTCGCCAAGCTGTCCTACTTCGGGCTCTACGCCCTCCAGCACCGAGGGCAGGAGTCGGCGGGCATCGCGGTCAGCAACGGCTCGCAGATCCTCGTCTACAAGGACATGGGGCTGGTGTCCCAGGTCTTCGACGAGGCGACGCTCGAGTCGCTGCAGGGCAGCCTCGCCGTCGGCCACACCCGCTACTCGACGACGGGCGCGAGCGTCTGGCAGAACGCCCAGCCGACGTTCCGGCCCACCGCGCACGGCTCTGTCGCCCTCGCGCACAACGGCAACCTCACCAACACCGCCGAGCTCGCCGACCTCCTCGAGAAGCGCACGGCGGAGTCCGGCAGCGAGCTCGTCGGACGCGTCCGTGAGTTTGCGAGCAGCGACACCGCCGTGATGGCCTCGCTGCTCGCCTCGTACGAGGACCTCTCGCTCGAGCAGGCGGCACTCGAGGTGCTGCCGATGCTGCGGGGCGCGTTCTCGATGGTCTTCATGGACAACGACGCCTTGTACGCCGCGCGGGATCCCCAGGGGATCCGGCCGCTGGTCCTCGGCCGGCTCGACCGGGGCTGGGTGGCCGCGTCGGAGACCGCCGCGCTCGACATCGTCGGCGCGTCGTTCGTCCGGGAGATCGAGCCGGGCGAGTTCGTCGCGATCGACGCCGACGGTCTGCGGGTGCACCGCTTCGCCGAGGCCAAGCCCAAGGGCTGCGTCTTCGAGTTCGTCTACCTCGCCCGACCCGACACCCAGATCTCCGAGCAGCGGGTGTTCTCGGTGCGCGCGGAGATCGGCCGTCGCCTCGCTGCGGAGTCTCCGGTCGAGGCCGACCTGGTCATCCCGGTGCCGGAGTCCGGCACGCCGGCGGCGATCGGCTACGCGGAGGCCTCCGGCATCCCGTTCGGGCACGGGCTCGTCAAGAACTCCTACGTGGGGCGCACCTTCATCCAGCCGAGCCAGAGCCTGCGCCAGCTCGGCATCCGCCTCAAGCTCAACCCGCTGCGCGACGTGATCGCGGGCAAGCGGCTCGTGGTGGTCGACGACTCGATCGTTCGCGGCAACACGCAGCGTCAGCTGGTGCGGATGCTGCGCGAGGCCGGTGCCGCCGAGGTCCACGTCCGCATCTCGAGCCCGCCGGTCAAGTGGCCGTGCTTCTACGGCATCGACTTCGCCACGCGTGCCGAGCTGATCGCGAACGGCATCTCGGTGGAGGAGATCCGACGCTCGATCGGCGCCGACTCGCTCTCCTACATCTCGCTCGAGGCGATGGTCGACGCGACCAACGTGCCCAAGAACGACCTGTGCCGCGCGTGCTTCGACGGCGAGTACCCCGTGCCGCTGCCCGAGGGCAGCCTGGTCGGCAAGAACCTGCTCGAGCCGGAGCGCGCGGACGACCGCGTCTCCGTCACCATGGTCAACCCCTAGCGACGGAGGGTCGCACGTGACGTCGTACGCCAGCGCCGGAGTCTCGATCGAGGCCGGCGACCGCGCGGTCGAGCTGATGAAGGAGTGGGTCGAGAAGGCCCGCCGCCCTGAGGTGCTCGGAGGCATCGGCGGGTTCGCCGGGCTCTTCGACGCCTCACAGCTCAAGCGCTACGACCGCCCGCTGCTGGCGACCTCCGCCGACGGCGTCGGCACCAAGGTGGTCATCGCTCAGCGCATGGACGTCCACGACACGATCGGGTACGACCTCGTCGGCATGCTCGTCGACGACCTCGTCGTCTGCGGCGCGGAGCCGCTGTTCCTCACCGACTACATCGCCACCGGCAAGGTGGTGCCGGAGCGGGTGGCCGCCATCGTGAAGGGCATCGCCCAGGCGTGCGAGGAGGCGGGCTGTGCGCTCCTCGGCGGCGAGACTGCCGAGCACCCCGGGCTCCTGGGGCCCGACGAGTACGACGTCGCGGGCTCGACGACCGGTGTGGTCGAGGCCGAGTCGCTGCTCGGCGCTCACAAGGTCGCGGCAGGAGACGCCGTGATCGCGATGGCCTCGTCGGGACTGCACTCCAACGGCTACTCGCTGGTGCGCAAGGTCTTCTTCGACGTCGCCGGCTGGGACCTCGAGCGCGAGGTGCCCGACCTCGGCGGGACGCTCGGCGAGACGCTGCTGACGCCGACGCGCCTGTACGCCAAGCCGTGCCTGGAGCTGGCGGCGTCGGTGGAGGTGCACGCGATGTCGCACATCACCGGCGGCGGCTTCGCGGCCAACCTGGCCCGGGTGGTGCCCGAAGATCTCTCCGTACGGGTCGACCGGGGGACCTGGAGCCCGGCGCCGATCTTCGACCTGGTCGGTCGATTGGGCGACGTCACGCGCCCCGACCTCGAGTCGGCGCTCAACATGGGCGTCGGGATGGTGGCCCTTGTCGCGCAGGACGTGGCAGAGCGCGCCCTCGAGGTCCTGGCCGAGCAGGGGGTCGAGGCCTGGCAGTGCGGAGAGGTGCTGGACGAAGCCGGCGGAGAGGTCGAGCTGGTCGGTGACTACCGCGTAGTGTGATCTACATCACCCTCGACTCGTCGCACCCGGAATGCCGGTGCCGAGCCGCCGGGTCGGTTCGCGCATCCTTGTCCTGAACAGGTAGCCTTAGCGCTACGAGAGACCACATTCCGAGACTTCGCGAGGGGGTCGGACCCTATGGGGCGCGGCCGTGCAAAAGCCAAGCAGACGAAGGTTGCACGCAACCTGAAGTATCAGACGCTCGAAACCGACTTCGACCAGCTGCAGCGCGAGCTCCACGGCGAGCCGGACGGGCCCACCGAAGAGCCGGACCCCGAGCTTCTCGAGAAGTACGCCGACTTCGCAGACAGCGAGCCTCGCCCCACGACCTGATCGTCGTCGACGCCGCCCCCGGCCTGTTCCGTGGGCTGCGTCGTCTGTGTCAAGACCGCGACCACGACGCCCACAGCGTCGCGTAGGTCCCTGCGCGGGCGAGCAGCTCGGCGTGGGTTCCCTCCTCGGCCACCTTCCCGCGGTCGAGGACCACGATCCGGTCGGCGGCCGCGGCCTGGCTGAGGCGGTGCGCCACGACGAGCGCCGTCCGTCCCGCGAGGGCAACGTCGGCCGCGCGGTCCAGGAGTCGTGCGCCTGACGACCCGGCCTCGGCGGTCGCCTCGTCGAGGACGACCACGGGTCGGTCGGCGAGCACGACGCGCGCGAGCGCGACCTGCTGAGCCTGTGACGGGGTGAGGGCGTGGCCGTCGCCGCCCACGGCCGTGTCGAGCCCGTCCTCGAGTGCGTCGACCCAGCCCGAGTCGCCGGTGCGCGTCAGCGCGTCGCGGAGGCGGTCGTCGTCGGCATCCGGTGCGGCGAGGCTGAGGTTGTCCCGCAAGGTCCCGGCGAACACGTGCACCTGCTGGGTCACGAGCGCGGCGCGAGCACGGACACCGTCGGATCCCAGCTCCTCGTACGCCGTGCCGCCGAGCGCACGTGAGCCCGAGGTCGGGGCCAGATGTCCTGCGGCGATGAGTGCGAGGGTGCTCTTGCCCGCCCCGGTCGCTCCGACGAGGGCGACGCGTTCGCCCGGCTCGACGCGGAGGTCGACGTCGTGGAGGACGTCGTCACCGTCTGGGTATCGGTGACGGATCGCCTCGAGCCGCAGACCGGGCAGCGTCGTGCTCGGGGCAACGTCCGCGGTCGGGGCCGGGGCGAGCCGCGCCAGCCCGGCCAGGCGGGCGAGCGACGCCCCCGCGGCCTGCACCTGGTCGAAGGTCAGGAGGAGCCCGCCGATCGGATTGAAGAGTCGGTGGAAGAACAACGCTGCCGTGGTCGCCGCGCCCACGGTGACCTGACCGGACCGGACCAGCACGAACGAGGTCCCGAGGACGAGGAGCAGGCCGACGAGCTCGGCGCGATTGGTCCGCCCGAAGAACCGTGTGAGCATCCCGAAGACGCCGATCGACACACTCATCGCGCGCTGAGAGCGGTCGGCGACGTGACCTGCCCAGGCCCGCTCGTACCCGATCTCCCGGAGCGTGCGCGAGCCGTGCAGGCCCGACAGCAGCGCCTCGGCGCGCTCGCTCTGGGCCACCCGCTCCTCGGCGTAGCGCGGCGCGGAGCGCGGGAGGTACCAGCGCAGGCCCATCACGTAGAACGGCATCGCACAGAGGCCGGCGAACCCGAGGCGCCAGTCCAGCGCGGCGAGACCGACCGTGGTGAAGCCGATCGCGACGGCGGACTCGATCGTGATGGGCAGCGCCTCGTCCAAGGACTGGGTCACCGAGCGGACGTCGTCGTTGACCCGCGCGAGGAGGTCCCCGGCGCCGGCCTCCTCCACGTGCTCCGGGTCGAGCTCGAGAGCGCGCGCGACCACGTCTTCACGCAGCCGCGCCAACGCCGGCACGGCCGCGTGCCCGAGACCGATGATCGCCAGCCCGGACGCCGCCCCGCCGAGCACTGCCGCGCCCGCGACGACAACGGCCGCGCGCACCACGTCCGTCACCTCGCCGCCGTTGCGGATCACGTCGACGAGGTCGCCGAGCACCCACGGGGCCGCGAGGCCCAGCAGCCCTGCGAGTGCGAAGCCTGCTGCGGCCGCGGTCAGAGGCAGCCGTCGTCGTCGCAGCAGGCTCCACGCGAGCCGTGCGGTGTCGGCGCGGTCGGCGACGGGGAGCAGGTGCCGAGTCGCAGCACCGCCTCGACGTGGTGAGGTCATCGCAGCACCGCCTCGACGTAGTCAGCGCGCTCGAGCAGCTGGGTGTGGGGACCGGTGGCGACGGTGCGCCCGTCGAGGACGAGGACGACGTGGTCGGCCTGTGCCAGCAACGACGGACTCGACGTGATGACCACCGTCGTCCGGGGTGCACTGCCGTGACGAGTGGCGCGCAGGCCGCGCGCGATGGCCTCCTCGGTGACCGAGTCGACCGCGCTCGTCGGGTCCTGGAGGAGCAGGACCGGTGTGTCGTGGGCGAGGGCACGCGCGAAGGCGATGCGTTGCCGTTGCCCACCCGAGAGTGAGCCGCTGGCCCGGACCCGTCGCTCGAGCCCGTCCGGGTGGGCGGTCACGAGGTCCTCGGCGGCCGAGGCGGTGAGGATCCTCGTGAGGGCGTCGTCGTCGTGGCGCCCATGCGGGTCGACGTTGAACCGTACGGAGCCGTCGAAGAGGTCGACGCGGTGGGCGGCGACGAGCAGCACCGACCGGCGCTCACGGGTCCCCAGGCTGGAGACCGGCGTTCCGCCGAGCAGGGCCGCCCCCGAGTCCGGCACGCGCTCGCCGGTGAGCACCGACACCATCGCGTCAGAGGCGGCGGGGTCGTCCACCACGACTCCCACAAGGTCTCCGGGTGCCGCCTTGAGCACGAGGTCGCGCAACGGGCCGGCGGAGACGTGGTCGAGCTCCAGGGCGTACGGCGGCTCGGGAGCGTTGCCGCCCTCGCCGACGAGCCGAGGTGTCGCGAGGACGTCGGCGATGCGTCGTGCTGAGGCGTACGAACGTGCCGCGTCGGCGCCGAGCCATCCCAGCTGGGAGACCGGCTCGGCGAGGAACTGCGTCAGGCCGACGATCGCCACGAACTCACCGAGCGACAGCTCTCCTGAGAGAGCGCGGCTGCCGGCCAGCTGCGCGTCGGCCGCGAGCAGCAGACCGCTCAGTCCGGTGGTCGCCGCCGACAGGGCGCCCCAGCCGCGGACGGTCCGCAGCGCGGCCCGCTCCGCGGACCGGCTGGACCGTCGATAACGCTCCGCTGCGACCCGTTCGGCGCCGACGCCCTTCAGTGGTCGCATCCCCTGGATCAGGTCGGTCGCCATCCCGGACGCGCCGGCGACGGCGGCCTGCTCGGCACCGAAGCGTCGCGCGATCACCGGGCTGAGCAGCTGGGACGCCGCGACGATCAGCGGCACGCCGACGAGGACCAGGAGCCCGAGCGCCACGTCCAGCCACAGGAGATAGATCGCCGACGCAGCGGTGGCGACGAGCGCCGACACCGCATACCCGAGCTGGCGTACGACGGTCGACACCGCCAACGCATCGCCGGTCGCGACGGACACCGTCTCGCCGGCCAGCAGGCCCGTGCGGGCGCCGTCGGGATCGAGGACGTGGTCGAAGATCTCCAGCCGCAGCGCGTGCTGCTCGCGCTGCACCGCTCCGAACCCGAGTCGCGCACCGAATCGGTACGACAGGCTCAGCACACCCATCAGCACGGTGAGCGCGATCGCTCCGACGACGAACGCGGTCAGGTCGCCCGGGGCGATCGCTCGATCGATGATGAGGCCGATCGCGACGGGGACCAGGGCCTCGCAGACCTGCCAGATGCTGAGCAGCGTGTAGGAGAGGACGAGGCGGCCACGGTGGCGCCGCAGCATCCGTCGGATCAGCCGAGCACCGGTCGGCGGCACCCCCGGGCTAGCCACGCCGGACCGGGACGACGGTCGGGAGGGCGTCGTACGGGTCGGAGAAGACGTGCGCCTCCAGGCCGAAGACCTTGGCGAGCAGCGCCGGGTCGACGACGTCGGACGGGGGACCCTGGGCGACGATGCGCCCATCGTCGACGACGACGAGGTGGTCGCTGTAGCGAGCCGCGAGGTTGAGGTCGTGCAGGACGACGACGATCGTTCGTCCGGTGTCTCGGCGCAGCCGCACCACGAGGTCGAGCACCTCCACGGCGTGCGCGAGGTCGAGGTGGGTGGTCGGTTCGTCCAGCAGGAGCACGTCGGTGTCCTGAGCCAGCGCCATCGCGATCCACGCGCGCTGGCGCTGGCCTCCCGACAGCTCGTCGAGCGGACGGTCGCCGAGGTCGTCGACGCCCGTGGCGGACATCGCCGCCGCCACGATGCTGTCGTCCTCGGCCGACCACTGCCTGTACCACGGCTGGTGCGGCTGTCGTCCTCGCGCGACCAGGTCGGCCACCGTCATGCCTTCGGGGGCGGTCGGGCTCTGGGGGAGCACCGCCAACCGACGCGCCAGGTGGCGAGGACGGATCGACGAGACCGGTGCGCCATCGAGCAGGACCCGGCCGCGCGTCGGGCGAAGCAGGCCGGCGAGGGTGCGCAGCAAGGTCGACTTGCCGCACCCGTTCGGCCCGATCACCGTCGTCACCTGCCCCGGGGGCACGTCGAAGGTGATCCCGTGGAGGACGTCACGGCTGCCGTACCCGGCGACCACGCCCTCGGCGCGCAGGGGGTTAGACACTGGATCTCCGTACGTAGCGGACGAGCAGGAACATGAGCGCCGGCGCCCCGATCACCGCGGTGAGGACGCCGACGG
>NZ_JARBCJ010000135.1:0-9660 GCF_028803055.1 Mumia sp. | reverse complement strand
CCTCGGCGATCCCCAGATCGGTGAGCGTCGCGGCGATGCGCCCGACCTGGTCGTCGATGCTCTCGAGCATCGCCGCCAGCACCGGCCGGTTGGGCGACTCGTCTGCGCCGGGCTTCGCGCGGTACTTCGCCACGAGCTCGGGCTTCGCGTCCAGGCTCGTGTGGACCGCGTAGTTCGACAGGTGGAGGAAGAACGGCTCGTCGCGGTGGCGGGTGACGAAGTCGACGGCCTCCTGAGCCAGTCTGTCGGTGAGGTACTCGCCGGGCTCGCGCGCCGGGAGGCTCGGCATGAAGGAGTACGGGTGGAAGTAGTCGCCGTCGCCGATGTAGAGCTCCTCGGAGGCGATCGCCTCGTCGAAGCCGTGCGCGAAGGGGTTGCCGGGACGGCTCCGGTAGTCGCCGGAGTAACGCTCGGTCAGGTGCCACTTGCCGATCAGGCCGGTCGTGTATCCGTACGGTCCGAGAACGTCGGGCACCGTGCGGAGGTCGGTCGAGAGGTGCTTGTCGCTCGGCGCCGGCTCCCCGCGCAGGAAGTCGGTGATGCCCGTCCGCGCGGGATAGAGGCCGGTGACGAGCGCCGCGCGGGTCGGCGAGCACAACGACGCCGCCGCGTACGCCGACTCGAACCTCAGGCCTTCGCGTGCCAGGCGATCGATGTGCGGGGTCTCGTTGAAGCTCGTCCCGCAGCAGCCGATCTCGTCCCAGCCGAGATCGTCGATCGAGATGACCAGGACGTTCGGTCGCCGCCGGCGTCGCCACGTCACGGCGTCCGCGCGGGTGACCGCGCTCGGCGCCACCGTCAGCGTGAGAGCACCCGCAGCGATGCCACGGAGCACGGTGCGCCGGGTGGGTTCGGGGACGTGCTCGGAGGCCTCAGGAATCGACATGGGCGTGGTCACCTTTCGCTTCTGGCACGAGGTGAGTCGTGCAGCCGTTCGAGGCTAGTGACGCGTCGGGTCAGGGGTCGAGGTTCTCGGTCGGGATGAGCGAAAGGCTGCGGCGATCTCCTCGCGGATGAGACCCGCCACGGCATCCGCCCCGGACGCGGACAGGACCAGGGTGTAGTGGTTCAGACCGTCGACGCGGCAGTGCCGGACGCTCGGGGTGCCCGCGAGCAGGGCGGGGATGCGGTCGTCGGAATAGAGCCCGGGTTCGTCGTCGAGAAGGCCTCGCGGCACCGTGACGAACAGGGTCCGGTGGCGCAGACGTGCCAGTGCCTGCACCGGAGCGGCGCCGCCGTTGAGGTCCACCGTGTCCTCGGCCATCGTCGCGTAGCTCGTCGCCGCCCGTAGGCGCGGCGGCTCCCCGACCAGGTCGTACGCCAGGTAGTCCTCGAGCTCGCGGGACCAGGCTTCGGCGAACGCCGGGTGCCGCCGCCAGAACCCGAGGTAGGCGTCGGTGTCGGCGAACTCCATGGCGAGGCGCTCCGCGGTCGGCCCGAGCACCATCGCGATCACCTGGTCCGCATCGAGCCCTGCGGGGACGTCCAGCGGCAGCCCTCCGTCCAGCAGGACCAGGCTGCGCACACGCTCCGCGTGCTGGTCAGCGAGGACGCAGGCGACGAAGCCGCCCATCGAGTGCCCGACCACGGTCACCGCCTGGGCACCGACGGCATCGAGTACGCAGGCCAGGTCGTCCGCGTGCGCCGTCATGCCCGCAGGTCCCGTGACGGCGTTGCTGCGGCCCCGCCCTCGAAGGTCGGGAGCGACGAGCCGGACACCGGGAAGGCGCGCAGCGAGAAGGTCCCACGACCGGTGCGACGCCGTGACGCCGTGGACGAGCAGGAGCGTGGGCGCCGCGATGTCGGTCGCATCCCAGATCCCGACGCGCAGGTCACCCCCTCGTACCGGGACGTCGAGGGTGCGGTAGCGCTGCGTCATCGCGCGGTCCACCCGCCGTCCATCGTGTACGAGGCACCGGACACCATCGCTGCGTCCTCGGAGCACAGCCACGCGACGAGCGACGCCACCTGCTCCGGCTCGATCAACCGCTTGACCGCGGTCTCGGTGAGCATCACCTTCTCGACGACCTCCTCCTCGGGGATGCCGTGCGCCCGCGCCTGGTCCCCGATCTGCTTCTCGACGAGCGGTGTCCGGACGTACGCGGGGTTCACGCAGTTGCTCGTCACCCCGTACGGACCACCCTCGAGCGCCGTGACCTTCGAGAGCCCTTCGAGCCCGTGCTTGGCCGCGACGTAGGCCACCTTGTACGCGCTGGCGCGCAGGCCGTGCACGCTCGAGAGGTTCACGATCCGTCCCCATCCCCGCTCGTACATGCAGGGAAGGGCGGCGCGGACGAGCAGGAACGGCGCCTCGACCATCAGGCGCTGGATCAGGCGGAAGTCGTCGGGAGCGAGCTCCGTGATCGCAGCCACCCGCTGGATCCCCGCGTTGTTCACCAGGATGTCCGTGTCGAGGACCACGCTCTCGAGGGCCTCCGTGTCAGCCAGGTCGACCACCCAGGTGTGGCCGTCGATCGCATCGGCAGCGCGGGCGGTCGCCTCCCGGTCGATATCCGCGACCGTCACGTCAGCGCCGCGAACCGCGAGGGCGCGCGCACAGGCGAGGCCGATCCCGCTGGCCCCTCCCGTGACGACAGCGCGGCGTCCTTCGAGCGGGTGGTCGGTCATGACCTCTCCTTCGGCGCGAGGCCGCCGTTGACCAGGCGCATCATCTCGTCGATCACGTGGTCCGGGACGGCGGCCGGAGGGTTTCCGTCGGCGTCGCGCTCCCACAGCAGATAGCGCATGCCGAGCAGCTCCCCCATCCCCATCAACGCCCACGCCGCGACCTCGGGATCGATGTCACTGATCTCCCCCGCCGCCTGCGCCTTGGCGAGACCGGCGCGATAGCCCTCCACGATGCGGGTGTAGTGCAGCCGGAGCATCTCGGGTGACACGAACTCGGCCTCCCGCACGATCCGGTAGAGCGCCGGATGCTCGGCGGTGAACCGGAAGAACCCTTCGAAGCCGGCACGTTCGGCCTCCAGGCGGTTCTGCGCGCCGCTCATCGCCTCGGCCATCGAGTGCCGGACGCGGCGGTTCAGGTCGACGACGAGCGCTTCGAAGAGGGCCTGTTTGGAATCGAAGTACAGATAGAAGGTGCCGAGCCCGCATCCTGCCCGTTCGGTGATCATCACGATGGAGGCGTGGTGGTAGCCGCGCTCGGCGAACACCGCCTCGGCCGCGACGAGAAGCCGAGCACGGGTCGCCTCCCCTCGTTTGCCCAGCGGCCGGCCCTGGGCGGAGGACACCGTCTCCACCTCGTCGAGCCGGAAGTCGTCGGCGGCACTGCTCATTTCTGTCCCCCTGTCGTCATGGCGTCCTCACGCAGTCGCGGCCGGACGATCTTCCCGAGAGCGCTGCGAGGGAGCACCTCGCGCACGTGTACGTCCCTGGGGACCTTGAAACCCGCGATGCTCCCGCGGAGGTAGGTCTGGATCTCGTCCGCGGTGAGGCGAGCCCCCGACCGCGGCACCACGAACGCGGCACCCACCTCGCCCCACACGTCGTCGGGGACGCCGACCACCGCAACGTCGGCCACCAGCGGGTGCGCAGCGATCGCCGCCTCGATCTCGGCGGGTGCGATGTTCTCGCCACCGCTGATGTAGATGTCCTTCAACCGGTCGACGATGCGGTAGCACCCGTCTGCGTCGCGGTTCGCGAGGTCGCCTGTCGCCAACCGGCCGGCGACAAGCGCTTCGGCTGTCGAGCGCGGATCGCCGAGGTATCCGGCGAAGAGGCTCGGCCCGCGGACCCACAGCTCACCCGTGCCGGGACCGACGACGTCCTCGCCGGTCGCGATGTCCCGCAGTCCCACGTCGACGTACGGATAGGGCCGCCCCACCGCGCCGGGGTGGGCCTCCGCCTCGTCGGCACGCAGCATCAGGACGTTGGGACCGGCCTCGGTGAGCCCGTAGCCCTGGGTGATCCGCACGCCGCGGTCGGCCCATCGGCGCCAGAGCGGGTACGGCATCGCCGACCCGCCCGACATGGCCACGCAGAGACTGGAGACGTCGGCCTCGGGGAAGAGCGCATCCTCCGCCAGGAGGTGGTACTGCGTCGGCACGCCCATCATCGCCGTGATCCGGCGCTCCCTGATCAGGCTCAACACCCGGGAGGGCTGGAACGAGCGCTCGATCACCACCGTGGCGCCGGCCCGCCAGGCGAGCAGCGGCTGGATGTTCCAGGCGGCGACGTGGAACTGCGGCAGGGTCGCGAGCACGACGTCCGACGAGGTGATCTCCACCGCCTGGCCGAGCGCCAGGTTGTTCCAGAAGCAGCTCGCGTGGGTGAGGACGACCGCCTTGGGTCGTCCGGAGCTCCCCGAGGTGACGATCACCAGCAGAGCGTCGTCGTCGCGGGCAGGGCGTGGTGCCACCAGGTCGCCGTCGACGGTGCCCCTCAGTCCCATCGACGGTGGGACGGCTGCCTCGACACCGGTGGTGCCGAGCTCGGCCACCGGTGGCACCGTCGGCAGCCGGGTCAGGGTCTCGCGCCCGAGTGCGGAGTACTCGTCCTCCACCAGCACGAGCGCCGGATCGACCGTCGCGACGAGCTCTGCGAGCTCGTTCGCGGTCAACCTCCACGAGAGCGGCACCAGCGCGAGAGCGGCTTGTGCGCAGGCGAAGAAGACGACGACGTGGTCGATGGAGTTGCCGGTCAGCGTCGCGATGCGGTCACCGGGGGCGTACCCGGCGTCCTGCAGGGCACACGCCAGATCGCTCGACCGTCGGGCGAGCGCCCCGTAGGTGATGGTGACGCCGCGGTCGTCGATCGCCACGGCGTCGGGGTCCTGGCGGGACCGGTCGACCAGCCACCGCCCGAGCGTGTGGGCGCCCTCGTCGGAGCTCGGCCACGGCTTCTGCGTCATGCTGCCGACTCTGCCAGCGGAGACTCGTCGCGACCCTCACGACGCGTCCGGGTGCGGGTCGTGGCCCGGGCTGCGCCCGCGATCCCACCGGGGAAGAACATCACCACGAGGATGAACACGGTGCCGAGGATGAACATGGGCTCGGAGAGCGGGACGCGCAGCACCGCCGGCAGCGACTCCACGGTGTCCGAGTGTGCGAGCAGGGACAGCCGCTGGTTGAGCACCGTGTAGACGACGGCGCCCACGATCACCCCCCAGCGCGACCCGACGCCGCCGAGGACGACCATGACGAGGATCGTGATCGTGAGATCGGCGGACACCACCCGGGGCACGGTCCCGCTCTGCAGCAGGAGATAGACCGCACCCGTCAACGAGGCGAGCACGCCGGCGACGGTGAAGACGACCAGCTTCGCCGCGTACGGCCGGATCCCGAGCACGCGCACCCGCAGCTCGTTCTCGCGCGTGGCCGCCGCGACGTGGCCGACCCTCGAACGGTCGATCCACACGACGACCGCGTAGACGAGCACCAGCATCGCCAGCGTCATCCAGTAGAGGTTCCGCGTGTTCGCCACGCCCACCATCCATTCCGGGACCTGGGCGGTGGCCAGGCTGAGTCCTTCGTCGCCACCGGTGGAACCCCCGGGATTACGTCGGACGAGGACGGACGCGGCCTGGGCGAACGCGAGGGTGACCATGGCGAACGGGATCCCCGTGACGCGGAGGCTGATCGCGCCCGCCACCTGGGCCACCACGAAACAGCCGACCAGCGTGACCAGCAGCGCGGACCACAGCGAGAGGCCCGTGCGCTCGAGGACGATCCCCAAGCCGTACGCTCCGGCGCCGAAGGCGAGCGCGTGACCGAACGAGAGCAGTCCCGCGGTGCCGAGCATGAGGTTGTACGACAGCGCGAGCGCGGCGAAGACCATGCACAGAGCGAGCAGGCTCAACGCGCCCGGCTGGTAGGTGGCACCGGGCAGGATGCCGGGGACGCGCACGTTGAGCAGCGGCAGCACCGCCATGAGCACGATCAGCGCCGTGCCGCCGACGGCGGCGGGGATCGGTGGGCGAGTCATGCGCGGGCTCCCATCAGTCCGGTGGGGCGTACGAGCAGGACGGCAGCGAGCGCGAGCACGACGACGAAGTCACCCGTGCCCGAGAGGTAGTAGTTGGCGAACTGCTGCAGCAGCGCGACCAGCACCGAGGCGACCGCCGCACCGGTGAGCGAGCCGAGTCCGCCGATCACCGTGACGATGAACGCGAAGATCAGCAGCGAGCCGCCGAGGCTCGGCGACACGTAGCCGAAGTAGTGCGACGCCAGGACACCCCCGAGTCCGGCCGCGGCCCCGCCGATGGTGAAGACGAGCGTGAACGAGCGACGGACGTCGATCCCGAGCGCGGTGACCATCGCGCGGTTCTCCACGCCCGCGCGGATGATCATCCCGTAGCGGGTATGCCGCAGGAACATCACGATCGCGACGAGCACGACGCCGGCGACCGCGATCACCACGAACCGGTCGTTGGGGATCGCAGCTCCGGCGATCGAGGTCGTACGGTCCAGCCACTCCGGCCCGCGGATGAAGCGCGCGTCCGACCCCCAGATGCCTTCGAAGAGGGCCACCGTCGCCAGGGACAGTCCGACGGTGACCAGGACCTGCTCGATGTGACGCTCGTAGAGCGGGCGGATGAGGACGAGCTCGGTGAGCGCCGCGACCAGCGCACCGACGGCCGCGCCCACCAGCATCGACACCGCGAACCCGAGCCAGCTCGTCGCGTCGATCCGCTGCGCGACCATCCAGCCGAGGAATGCCCCGAGCGTGAGGAAGCTGCCGTGCGCGAAGTTCAGCACGTGCATCAGGCCGTAGATCAGCGACAGCCCGGAGGCCACGAGGAAGTAGAGGGCCCCGAGTCCGAGACCCGTCACCGCGAGCAGGACGACGGTGCTCACCGCGCCACCTCGCTCGAGATGTCACCGTGGACGCCGAGGAGCCGTGTCGTGAGGTCGGCGTCGTCGAGGAGTGCGGTGGCGTCGCCGGTGTGGACGACGCGACCACCCTCGATGACGATCGCCGGGCCGGCCAGGCGGCGTACGACGTCGAGGTTCTGCTCGACCAGGAGGATCGGCACCGTCTTCGCCGCCTCCTCGAGGGCGTCGGTGACCTCCAGGACGACGCGTGGCGCGAGCCCCTTGGTCGGCTCGTCGACGAGGAGGATGCGGTTGTCGTTGACGAGGGCGCGGGCGAGCGACACCATCTGCTGCTGACCTCCGGACAGCGTTCCCGCCATCTGGTCGCGACGGCCCACGAGGTCGGGGAACAGCGCGTCCACGAGATCGTGGCGGGGTTGCGCCGTGCGTACGGCGAGCCGGAGGTTCTCCGCGACCGTGAGCTTCGCGAAGACCTCCCGGTCCTCGGGCCCGTAGCCGACGCCCCGCTGCACGATCTTGTGCGTCGGAAGGCGATCGATGCGCTCGCCGGCGAGCCGTACGTCTCCCGTGCGGTGGATCAGGCCGAGGATGGCGCGGAGCGTGCTCGTCTTGCCGACGCCGTTCCGACCGAGGATCGCCGTCACTCCGGACGACGGCACGGTGAGACTGACGTCCTCTACCACCTGCTGTCCGTCGATGTCGGCGCGGAGATGCTCGACGGCGAGCACCGGCTCACCGGGCGTGCTGGTCATGCGCTCGCCCCCAGGTAGGCGTTCTGGACGGTCGGATCAGCCATCACGGCCGCGGGTGTGTCGTACGCGAGAAGGTGGCCGAAGTGGAGGACGGCCACCTTGTCGACGAGGCCGAGCAGCACATCCATGTGGTGCTCGACCATCAGGACGGTGCATCCCTTGTCGCGGTGGAGCGAGCGGATGATCGCGCCGAGCCCGGCGACGTCACCCGACCCGATACCTGCCATCGGCTCGTCGAGCAGGATGACGTCCGGGTGGCACGCGAGGAGGACGGCGATCTCGAGCTTTCGCTTGTCGCCGTGCGAGAGGCCGCCGGCGGCGACGTCAGCCTTGCCGGCGAGCCCCACCTCGTCGAGGTGGTCCACGGCTGCCCGGCTGGCGGCGTCGCTGCGCCGCGGGAACCGGACGACCGAGAGGCTGCCTCCGCGTGAGACCTGTGCCGCCAGCCTGACGTTCTCGAGCAGGCTGAGATCGGGGAACAGGCTCGACGTCTGGAAGGTGCGCCCCAGTCCCGCACGCGCTCGCTTCGGCACCGACATCGCGGTGACGTCCTCGCCGTCGAGCAGCACCGCGCCCTCGGTGGGAGCGGTCAGGCCGGAGATCACGTTGAACAGGGTGGTCTTGCCTGCGCCGTTCGGGCCGATGATCCCGACCATCGCTCCCCGGTCGACGGTGAGGTCGATCCCCTCCAGGATGGTCGCTCCCCCGATCCGCAGACCGAGCCCTCGGACCTCGAGCGCGGGCGTTGCTGCTGCCGTCATCTCGCCGCCGTCCTCCTCTGCGTCACGCCGTCACGACGCCTCGGGCGGGGCGACCTGGTCGGCCGGGACGACGTTGGCCACCTCGGGCACGAACGCGTCACCATCGGCGACGAGCTTGGCCTGGAACATGTCCTGGACCAGCGCGTGGTCGCTGGCACGGATGGTGGTCGCGCCCTTGGGACCGTCGAACGACCAGCCCTCGAGCGCCTTCACCATCGCGTCGACGTCGTCGCCGCCCTCCTCGACCGCGCGGACGATCATCTGTCCGGCGACGAATCCGTCCGGCGAGAAGAGGTCGGGCTGGCTGCCGTTCTCCTCGAGGTAGGACACGAGCGCCTTGTTGACCTCGTTGTCGGTCGCGGTGCCGAAGTAGTGGCTCAGGAAGTTGATCTTCGCCGAGGCCGGTCCGTAGGCGCCGTACGTGGCGACGTCCCCGAGGCCGGTCACCACCGGTGCAGCGTCGAAGACTCCCTGCTGCTCCAGTGCCTGCCACATGCTGCCCGAGCTCGCACCGGCCCAGGCGACGAAGACGAGGTCGGGCTTGCTGTTGACCACCTGGCGGGCGAAGGAGGTGAACTCCGTGACGTCCTCCGCCACCAGGACGGGCTTGACGGTCCCACCCTTGCCGCCGGCACCCAGCACCGCCTGGACCGCGGCGACGTTGCCCTGACCGAAGGCGTTGTCCTGGGCGAGGACGGTGATCGTCTTGCCCTGAACCTCCTCGAGGAAGGTCGCCGCCGTCGCGACGTCCTGGAAGCTCTGCCGTCCCGATCGGAACGTGTAGTCGTTGATGCCGGTCACGGCATCGGCTGCTGCAGGCCCGGCGATGTAGAGGACCTTGTTCTGCTCGGCCTGCTCGGCCAGCGCGAGCGCCACGCCGGAGGACGCCGTGCCGGCGATGATCTTCACACCGTCGCCGATGTATTCCTTGGAGAGCTGCACGGCCTTGTCGACGTCGCCGGCGTCGTCGCCCTCGGTGATCTCGATCGTGGTGCCGTCGACCTCGTTCGTACCGTCGGTCGCATGGTCGAGACCTGCCTCCAAGCCCTCGAGGTAGGCCTTGCCGTACGCGGCGAGGGGCCCGGACTTGGACGTGATGACTCCGACCTCGACCGTGTCGCCGTCAGCCGCGGCGTCGTCGTCCGACGACGGAGCGCATGCCGCGAGGGTGAGCGCTGCGGCGAGCGCTGCGATGGGGGCCGCGAGGGTGCGGCGAGTGTTCTTCCGTGTGCTCATCTCCGTGCCTTTCCTCCCTGAAAGGACCGAACCTGAAACCTGATTCGGGTTCCAGAAACGTAGGGCTCCGGAGGATGTGATGTCAACCACACGGCTGGTCGCGCTGGGGCGCGGGCA
>NZ_JARBCJ010000134.1:0-9728 GCF_028803055.1 Mumia sp. | reverse complement strand
ACCAGGTCGCGCGGCGACGTGCGGCCAGTGCCCGCACTCGCGACCAGCATCCGTACGGGCTCGCCCGGCTCGAAGCCGAAGTGCCGGAGGTGCCGGACGATCGACGGAGCGACCACCTCGTCGTCGAGCAGCAGCTCGAGCACGGTCGCGCCGAGCCGGTGCCGCGCGTCCACGAGCTCGCGGGGTCGCTCACGCTGGAGGGTGAGCAGGGAGACCGCCTGGTTGAGAAGCAGCCGGTCGCCGACCGACAGGGCACCCGGGACCTCCACCGCGAGCCATCCGCTCGGGCGCTCGAGGCCGCCGAGCCGCTGGATCACGAGCGTGCCGGTGTCGGACACCACGGTGATGCTCGCGCGTCCGGGACGCGCGGCGAGCGCGACCAGCTCGGTCGCGACGCGCTCACCCAGCTCCGGCGTCTCGCCGGCGGAGGCGACCGGGTGCTCCAGCTCGTCCAGCACGACGACCGCCGCGCTCAGCTCCCGAGCGACGGCCGTGACCAGACCGGCGACACCCTCGTCGAGCGTCGCGCGCGTCATCTGGCGCTGGAACCCGACCGCGCGGTGCATCACGGCGTTCTGCTGCTCCGCCCGGTGCGCGGCGACGGCCTGGGTGATCGCCACGAACGGTGTCGGCAGCGGGACCTCGATCAGCGGCATCACCGAGCGTCGGCACGCCTCACGCAACCCGGGAGGGATCGTGTCGAAACGGACGCCGATCCCGAACGCCACCCCCACCACACCGGCCGCCGCCAGCCGCTCGACGTACGCCTCCTGGCCCGCGTGGTCGCGTGGCATCCGCAGGCCGGTGGTGAGGACGAGCTCGCCGCCGCCCAGGAACGGCGTGGGGTCGACGAGCTCGATCGCGTGCGCCCATCGGAGCGAGACCGTCGGGACGGCTTCGGGCTCGACCAGGCGGAGCCCCAGGGCCTCCTGGGCGAGCAGCCACGCCAGCGTGACGCCGTACGGGTCCTCGGGCTGCGGGGTTGCCATGGACATAGTGTCCACCGCTCGTCGCCAAGGCACGCCACTTCGTCAGGATCCCTGCTGGACTCGTCGCTCCTAGCCTGCTTGACACCACCCCCGCCCGTTCCCAGGGAGACTCCCGTGACGACCTCGCCGCTCGACTCGGACGACGCGCACCTCGCGTCGCTCGGATACACCTCCGACTTCAAGCGCGACATGAACCTGTGGGGCAACTTCGCCCTCGGCTTCACCTATCTCTCCCCGGTCGTCGGCGTCTACTCCCTCTTCGGGACCTCGCTCGCCAGCGGCGGACCGCCGATGATCTGGGCGATCGTGCTCGCCGCCCTCGGCCAGCTGCTGGTCGCCCTCGTCTTCAGCGAGGTGGTCGCGCAGTATCCCGTGGCCGGCGGTGTCTATCCGTGGGCCCGCCGCCTCTGGGGCCGTAAGTGGGCCTGGATGACCGGCTGGGTCTACATGATCGCGCTGACCGTGACCATCGCCGGCGTCTCGTACGGGGCGGGGCCGTTCGTCGCGATCGTCCTGGGGATCGACGAGACCACCACCGTCGTCGTGTGCTGCGCGATCGGCCTGATCCTGCTCACGACACTCCTGAACCTCGGCGGCACGAAGCTGCTCGCCAGGATCGCGTTCTTCGGCTTCGCCGCCGAGCTCGTGGGCGCTCTCGTCGTCGGCATCTGGGTCCTGCTCACCGAACGCCACCACAGCGTCGCCGCGTTGTTCGACACCTACGACGTGCAGGGCGACGGGTCGTACCTGCCGGCGTTCTTCGGCGCCGCGCTCATCGGCCTCTACCTCTTCTACGGCTTCGAGGCCTGCGGCGACGTCGCCGAGGAGGTGCGCGACCCGGGCCGCCAGATCCCCAAGGCGATGCGGATGACGATCTATATCGGTGGCGCCGCGGCGTTCTTCATCACCTTCGCGCTCGTGCTCGGGGTGCCGAGCTTCGCCGCCGTGTTCACCGAGCAGGACAAAGACCCGGTGTCCACCGTGCTCGAGAACGCGTTCGGCTCCGTCGGCTTCCGTGTTGTGCTCGTGATCGTGCTGATCTCGTTCCTGTCCTGCGTGCTCAGCCTCCAGGCCGCGGCGAGCCGGATGATCTACGCCTACGCCCGCGACGACATGGTCCCCGGCAGCGGGCTGCTCAAGCGGTTCTGGCAGGCACGCCACGTCCCGCCGTTCGCCCTGATGCTCGCCGCACTGATCCCGGTCGTCATCATCCTCGGCTCGCAGGTCTCCGACGACGCGCTGGTGCGGATCATCTCGTTCGCCTCGTTCGGCATCTACCTCGCGTTCATGATGGTCGTCGCCGCCGCGCTGCGCGCCCGCCTGCGCGGGTGGAAGCCGTCCGGCGCGTTCACGCTCGGCGGCTGGGGGCTCCTGGTCACCGTCGCGGCGCTCGCCTATCAGCTGGGCGCGTCGCTCATCATGATCTGGCCCGGGGACGACCCCGACGTCCCGTGGTACGACACCTGGATCGTCGCGCTCGGTGCCGCGATCGTCCTCGGCGTCGGCCTCGTCTACATGCTCGTCGCCCGGCCGTACCGCCACTCCGACGCCGCCCACGGCGACGCCATCAACATCGTCACGCCCTACCCTGGCGACTCCAAGCCAGGGACCACCTCCACAGGAGCCCACTGATGACCGACACCGTCCACGTCCAGAACTTCGTCGACGGCCAGCTCGTCGACACCCGCGACGGCCGCCGTACCGACCTCGTCGACCCGAGCACCGGGGAGACGTACGGGGACGCGCCGCTGTCAGGGGAGGCCGACGTCGACCTGGCCTACGAGTCGGCGGCCAAGGCGTTCGACACCTGGCGTCGCACGACGCCCTCGGACCGCCAGCAGGCGCTCCTCAAGATCGCCGACGCCATCGAGTCGCGGGCTGAGGAGCTCGTCGAGGCGGAGAGCCGCAACACCGGCAAGGTCGTGCCGGTGACCATGGCGGAGGAGATCCCGCCGATGGTCGACCAGATCCGGTTCTTCGCCGGGGCCGCGCGCGTCCTCGAGGGGCGGGCCACCGCCGAGTACATGGCCGGCCACACGTCGTGGATCCGCCGTGAGCCCGTCGGCGTCGTCGGCCAGGTGGCTCCGTGGAACTACCCGATGATGATGGCCGTCTGGAAGTTCGCGCCGGCGCTCGCCGCGGGCAACACGGTCGTGCTCAAGCCGAGCGACACCACCCCCGTGTCGACGGTGATGATGGCCGAGATCGCGGCCGAGTTCCTGCCGCCGGGCACGCTCACCGTCGTCTGCGGCGACCGTACGACCGGGGCCGCGGTCGTCTCGCACCCGACGCCCGCGATGGTGTCGATCACCGGGTCGGTCGCCGCGGGCAAGCAGGTGGCCGAGGCAGCCGCGCACGACGTCAAGCGCGTCCACCTCGAGCTCGGCGGCAAGGCGCCCGTCGTCGTCTTCGACGACGCCGACATCGAGGCCGCGGCCGAGGGGATCGCCACGGCCGGCTACTTCAACGCCGGCCAGGACTGCACCGCCGCCACCCGTGTGCTCGTGCACCCGCGGGTCCACGACGACTTCGTGGCCGCGCTCACCGAGCAGGCGAAGGCGGCCGCGACCTCGTACGAGAAGGGCCGTCACGACGAGGACGTCTGGGTGCCGCCGGTCAACAACGTCCACCAGCTCGAGCGCGTCCTCGGCTTCCTCTCGCGCGTCCCCGACCATGCGACCGTCACCGCGGGCGGGGGACGGCAGGGCGACCGCGGCTTCTTCGTCGAGCCCACGGTCATCGACGGGCTGCAGCAGGAGGACGAGCTGATCCAGCAGGAGATCTTCGGCCCCGTCATCACCGTCCAGACCTTCGAGCACGAGGACGAGGCGATCGCCAAGGCCAACGGCGTGCCGTACGCCCTCGCGTCGTCGGTGTGGACCAAGGACCTCGGTCGCGGCCTGCGGATGTCCAACGCGCTCGACTTCGGCTGCGTCTGGATCAACACCCACATCCCGCTCGTCGCCGAGATGCCGCATGGTGGGTTCAAGCACTCCGGATACGGCAAGGACCTGTCGATGTACGGCCTCGAGGACTACACGCGGGTCAAGCACGTGATGGCCAACCTCGAAGGATGACACCCATGACCGACCAGGCACGACTCCTCAAGACCGCGGTGCCGGGCCCGCGCTCGATCGCGCTGCACGAGAGGCGCGCCCAGCACGTCGCGCGCGGGTTCGGGATCACCCTCCCGGTGTTCGTCGACCACGCCGACGGTGCGCTCCTCGTCGACGTCGACGGCAACCGGCTGATCGACCTGGGGTCGGGCATCGCGGTGACGAGTGTCGGGGCGGCGGCGCCCAAGGTCGTCGAGCGGATCGCCGAGCAGGCGGCGAAGTTCACCCACACCTGCTTCATGGTGACCGAGTACGAGGGCTTCACCGAGGTGGCCGAGGCCCTCAACCGGCTCACGCCCGGCGACCACGACAAGCGCACCGCGCTGTTCTCGACGGGCGCCGAGGCGGTCGAGAACGCGGTGAAGATCGCGCGTGCGGCCACGGGTCGTCCGGCTGTCGTCGTGCTCGACCACGCCTACCACGGCCGCACCCTCATGACGATGACGATGACGGCGAAGAACGTCCCGTACAAGGAGGGCTTCGGACCGTACGCGCCGGAGGTCTACCGCGCGCCGATGGCGTACCCGTACCGCTACGACGGTGACGAGAAGGCGTGCGCGGCCGATGCGCTGGCGCGGCTCAAGGACCTCGTCCTGACGCAGATCGGTGCCCACAACGTGGCGGCGATCGTGGCGGAGCCGATCCAGGGGGAGGGCGGCTTCATCGTCCCGGCCGAGGGGTTCCTGCCGGCGGTGGTGGAGTTCGCGCGCGAGCACGGCATCCTGTTCGTCGCCGACGAGGTGCAGACCGGCTTCGCACGGACGGGGCGCATGTTCGCCAGCGAGCACGAGGGGATCGTCCCGGACCTGATCACGACCGCGAAGGCGCTCGCCGGGGGCATGCCGCTGGCGGCCGTCACCGGTCGCGCCGAGGTGATGGACGCGGTCGCGCCCGGCGGACTGGGCGGCACGTACGCCGGCAACCCGGTCGCGTGCGCCGCGGCGCTGGGGGCGATCGAGACCATCGAGAGCGAGGGCCTGGTCGCCCGGGCCGCGGAGATCGAGCAGATCGTCAAGCCGCGGCTCGAGGCGCTGCGGGCGGACTCCGGCGGGCGGATCGGCGACGTACGCGGCCGCGGGGCGATGCTCGCGATCGAGCTGGTGGAGCCCGGCACCAAGGATCCGGCACCGCGGTTCGCCCAGGCGCTCGCCGCACACTGCCACGCCGAGGGCGTGCTCGTGCTGGTGTGCGGGACGTACGGCAACGTGATCCGGCTGCTGCCGCCCCTGGTGATCAGCGACGCGCTGCTCGACGACGCCCTCGGGGTCCTCGAGGCCGGCGTCCGGGCGCTGCCGTGACGGGCACGCGTACCCCCCGTCCCCGATGTGTGCAGTTCCTCAAGGAATCGGGGGCGCACTTCCCTGACCAAGTGCACACATCGCGGACGGAGCGGCCATGACTGACGTCTCGTACGACCCGCGCACCGGACGCGTGAACGGCGAGGTGGAGGCGACCCCGCTGGACCAGGTCGACGCGATCGTGGCGGCTGCGGCGGCGTGCGCGATCGAGGTGGCCGCGACGCCGCCCGCCGAGCGTGTCCGGTGGTCCGCGGCGATCGCGGACGCCCTCGAGGCGGCGCGGGACGAGCTCGTGGACCTGGCCGACGCGGAGACGGCGCTCGGGCGACCGCGTCTGGAGGGTGAGGTCGCTCGGACGGCGGGGCAGCTGCGCTTCTATGCCGACGTCGCGGTGGAGGGCTCCTATCTCGGCGCCACCATCGACCACGCCGCCGGCGCCAACCCGCCGCTCGCCCGGGTCAACGTGCCACTGGGGCCGGTCGCGGTGTTCGGCGCCAGCAACTTCCCGTTCGCGTTCAGCGTCCTCGGCAACGACACCGCGTCGGCCCTCGCGGCGGGGTGCCCCGTCGTCGTCAAGGGACACCCCGCGCATCCCCTCCTGAGCCAGCGGCTCGGTGCTCTCGCGACGGAGGCGTTGCGCGACGCCGGAGCGCCCGACGGCGTGCTCGGGATCGTCCATGGCTTCGACGCGGGCGTGCACCTGGTCGCGGCCCCTCAGATCGCGGCCGTCGCGTTCACGGGCTCGCAGCGCGCGGGCATGGCGCTCCGCGAGGCGGCGCAGCAGCGCGACGTCCCGATCCCCGTCTTCGCCGAGATGGGCACCGTCAACCCGGTCGTGGTCACCCCGGCGGCCGCGGAGGCCCGCCTCGGCGAGATCGCCTCCGGGTTCGTCGGCTCCTTCACCCTCGGTACGGGGCAGTTCTGCACCAAGCCCGGCCTGCTGCTCGCGCCGCGCGGCTCGCGGGCCGCCGAGGCCGTCGCCTCCGCCCTCCGCGAGACCGCACCGCGAGGGTGGGCGCTGACCCAGGGCATCGCCGACGCGGCACGGACCGGCGTCGGCGAGCTGGTGGACGCCGGCGCGGAGGTGGTCGCGGAGATCGCCGGCCCCGACGACGGCTGGTCGGTCTCCTCCACCGTCCTGTCCGTTCCGCTCGACGCGCTCCAGCCGGGCAGCCGTCTGCTCGAGGAGTGCTTCGGACCGGTGGCCCTCGTCGCGGAGTACGACGACGAGACCGCCCTGACCCGGACCGTCGGCGCTCTCCAGGGGACGCTCGCCGCGACCGTGGTCGCCGACGGTGACTCCGACCCGGACCTCCCCGGCGTCCTCGCCGAGCTCACCTCCAAGGCGGGGCGCGTCACGGTCGGGGACTTCCCGACCGGCGTCGCGTACACGTGGGCGCAGCACCACGGCGGTCCGTGGCCCGCGACCTCCGACCCGACGGCGACCTCGGTGGGGGCCGGCGCGCTCAGCAGGTTCACACGGCCGGTCACCTACCAGTCGGTGCCGGACGCCGCACTGCCCGCGCCGCTGCGTGAGCGCAACCCGTGGGGCATCCCGCGGCGGGTCGACGGGCGGCTGATGACGCCGTGACCGCGCCGCTGGAGGGGATCCTCGTGGCGGACTTCAGTCGCGTCCTCGCCGGACCGATGGCCACGTCGATGCTCGCCGACCTGGGCGCCACGGTCGTCAAGGTCGAGCGCCCCGGCGTCGGGGACGACACCCGGCACTGGGGACCGCCGTGGACGGCGGCCGGCACCGCGTCCTACTTCGAGAGCGCCAACCGCACCAAGCGCAGCGTCACCCTCGACCTCCGCGACGAGGGCGACCTCGCCCTCGCCCGTCGCCTCGTACGCCGTGCTGACGTGCTGGTGGAGAACTTCCGCGCCGGCACGCTCGACCGGCTGGGTCTCGGGTACGACGCGGTGACCGCCGACAACCCCCGACTCGTCTACTGCTCGATCACGGGTTTCGGCAGCGGGGCAGGGGCCGCACTGCCGGGCTACGACTTCGTCGTGCAGGCCGTCGGCGGACTCATGAGCATCACGGGCGACCCCGACGGCGAGCCGACCAAGGCCGGAGTGGCGCTGGTCGACGTCCTGACCGGCAAGGACGCCGTCATCGGCATCCTGGCGGCCCTCGCCGAGCGTGAGCGCAGCGGACGCGGCCAGCGGGTGGAGGTCGCCCTGCTGTCGAGCCTGCTCGGGTCGCTCGTCAACCAGGCCACGAGCTGTCTGACGACCGGCGAGGCCCCCCGGCGGATGGGCAACCAGCACCCGTCGATCGCGCCGTACGAGACGCTGCGGTGCGCCGACGGCATGCTGGCCGTCGCCTGCGGCAACGACGGACAGTTCGCGCGGCTCTGCACGGGCGTCGGTCGTCCCGAGCTCGCCGAGGACCCGCGCTTCGCCACCAACGCGAACCGTGTCGCTCACCGCGCCGACCTCGTCACCGCCCTCGAGGACGCGCTGTCCGCCGACACCGCGGCGGCGTGGCAGGAGCGGTTGTCCGACGCCGACGTGCCGGTGGGCGAGGTCGGCGACATCGGTACGGCGATCGCCCGGGCCCGCGCACTGGGGCTCGAGCCGACGGTCGACGTCGGTGGTGGCCACCCGCCGCAGGTTCGCCACCCTGTCACGTACTCCGTGACCACACCGGCGCCGCCCACTGCGCCGCCTGCCCTCGGAGAGCACGACGACGAGATCCGCCGCTGGCTCGCCGACGACACGTGACCCCTGGTTCGGCGGAGGGAGGAACCAGGGGCCACGGGTCGCGCTACCGGCGCCTGACCGAGAGCTTCACCGTCTTGGTCGCCCCACCGGTGGTCGCGCTGCCGAGGTAGCGGACCCGGAGGGTGGCCCTCCCCGCCTTCGGCAGCTTCTTCAGCCGGACGACCGCCCGGCCGCTCTTGCGCAGCGTCGCCGTCCCGACCTTCTTGCCGCGGTAGTAGACCGCGACCTTGCCCGACGGCGTGATCCCGCGGGCCTTCACCGTCACCCGGACCTTGGCGCGCGTCTTGCCGGCGACGACCTTCTTCGTCGTCACCTTCGCGGTGACCGACGCCTTGGCCTTGCGGATCGTGAGACGGACCGTCGTCGACGACGGCTTCGTCTTCGTGTCACCGAGGTAGCGCACCGACAGGGTGTGCGTGCCCGGCTTGAGCGCCGTACGGGGCAGCACCACCGTGGCGCGCCCCTTCGTCACCGTGGACCGCGCCAGCAGGGTGCCACCCTTGCGCACCTCCACCCGGCCGCCCGCCGTCGACGGCGAGACGGAGACCGACACCCGCGGCGAGACGCCGTACCGGGTCGAAGCTGCCGACGCCTTCACCGACGACGGCGCTGGCGCCGGCGTGCCCGGCTCGTCCACGACCGGCACGGTCCCGATCGTGAGCTCCTCGCCGTCCATCGCGGTGCAGTCGAGACCGACGTCGGTGATGACGCCGAGGGCACCCGGCGTGAGGACCGCGTTGATGAACATCCTCTCCGGCATCGCCACGGTCAGGGCGCCCGACTGCGGCGCCGTCAGCTCGGGCAGCCCTCCCTTCACCGGGATGGTGATGCCCTCGGCGGGCACTGGGAGCGACAGCGGCACGGTCGCCGACTTCAGGCCCGTCATGGGCACCTCGTATGTCCGTCCTGTGGCCGTCTCGGTGAAGACCGCCGAGGCGGTGGCCTGACCGGCCACCGCGGTCTGACCGAAACCGGCCTCCTCCATCGGCGGCACCGGGGCGGCGCTGAAGTCGGGCCCGGCCAGCAGCTCAGCCATCGGACGCGCCATCTTGAGCGAGACTTCCGTGTCCGGCACGGTGAACTTCTCACCGGGCGCGAGCTTTGCCGGTATGTGGGCCCGCGCGTCAACGCGGAATGTCACGTCGCCGCCCATCACCGCCGCCACCGGGTCGGTCGTGCCCGGGTCGCCGAGGTCGTACGCGCACCGGTAGCGCACGTCACGGATGACACCGGTCTGCGGGGCGGCCGGCTCCTCCACCTTGATGGTGACCGTCCCGGTCGTCGACACGCCGTCGGCATCGGTCATCGTCACCGTGAACCGGTCGGTCCCGACGAAGCCCGGGTCGGGGACGTAGGTGTACTTGTGCTGGACCTTCGCGAAGATCGACGCGGGGCTTGCCGGATCGTCGTCGGCCACGAAGAACGTCTCGATCGCGCCGTGCTCGGGCTCGCCGTACGTGAAGCGCGCCGCGCCCGAGGTCCAGACGAAGGGTCCGGTCATGTCGAGGTCGCGCGCCCAGGGCCAGCCGTCGAACGGCTTGTCCTTCGTCGTCGTGAAGGTCTGGTCACGCACGACGGGGGCAGCGTTCACGATG
>NZ_JARBCJ010000133.1:0-9761 GCF_028803055.1 Mumia sp. | reverse complement strand
ACCTCTCGGGTGTGCGATGCCCACCCCCTCGAGGTTGGCGCCCCGACGGCCGGGGCGCCCCACCACGGGGGACCAGCGGATCCGGTTCGTCCAGTACGCCGTCCTGATCGGGCTCGTCCTTGCGGCGATCTTCTTCGCCGACTGGCAGTCGATCGGCGACGCGTTCTTCAAGCCCGATCTGATCAAGGAAGCGATCACCGGCGGCTTGTGGGACGCGCTGTTCCACACGCTGATCTACACCGTCGGGGCGTTCGCCTTCGGGCTGGTGGTCGGCACGATCCTCGCCATCATGCGGCTCAGCGAGGTCGGCCCGTACCGCTGGCTCTCGACGGCCTACATCGAGTTCTTCCGCGGGCTTCCGGCGCTGATCGTGTTCCTCATCTTCTCGCTGCTGCCGCTGGCGTTCCCCGCCCTGCGGATCCCCTTCGACCCCTACGGCACCGTCTGGCTGGCGCTCGGCATCGTGGCGAGCGCCTACATGGCCGAGACCATCCGCGGCGGGATCCAGGCCGTCCCCAAGGGCCAGACCGAGGCCGCGCGCTCGCTCGGTATGACGTCGGGCCAGGCGATGCGCAAGGTCGTCCTGCCGCAGGCCTTCCGCACCATGCTTCCGCCGCTGACCAACGAGCTCATCCTGCTCGTCAAGGACTCCTCTCTGGTCTTCATCATCGGGCTCACCGCCGACCAGGCCGAGCTGACCAAGTTCGGTCGCGACATGTCGGTGACGTACGCGAACGTCACGCCGCTCGTCGTCGCAGGATTCGCGTACCTGATCATCACCCTCCCGCTGTCGGTGATCGTCCGACGCCTGGAGGCCTCTGCCGGGAAGGCCCGCTGATGCCCGAGACCCTCGTCGAGATCAAGGACCTGCACAAGTCGTTCGGCGACAACCACGTCCTCCGGGGCATCGACTTCACGGTCGGCACCGGCGAGGTGGTCTGCGTCATCGGCCCGTCCGGCTCCGGCAAGTCCACGCTCCTGCGCTGCGTCAACCTGCTCGAGCAGCCGAGCGCAGGCACGGTCCTCGTCGCGGGCGAGGACCTGACCGACCCCGACGGCAACATCGATGCCGCCCGGCGCCACGTCGGCATGGTGTTCCAGAGCTTCAACCTCTTCCCCCACCACACCGCCCTCAGCAACTGCATGGTCGCCCAGCAGACCGTGCTCAAGCGGGGCAAGAAGGACGCTCGCCGGATCGCTGAGAAGAACCTCGACCGCGTCGGACTGACCGACAAGCACGACGCCTACCCGGCCAAGCTCTCGGGCGGTCAGCAGCAGCGCGTCGCGATCGCGCGCGCCCTGTCGATGGAGCCCAACCTGATGCTCTTCGACGAGCCCACCTCGGCGCTCGACCCCGAGCTCGTCGGTGAGGTGCTCACGGTCATGCGCACGCTCGCCGAGGAGGGGATGACGATGCTCGTCGTGACCCACGAGATGGCGTTCGCCCGCGAGGTCGCCGACCGGGTCGTCTTCATGGACGGCGGGGTGATCGTCGAGCAGGGCATCCCCGAGCAGGTGATCGGCAGCCCGAAGGAGGCGCGGACCAAGGAGTTCCTCCGCCGCGTCCTGGACCCCACGCACGTGACTCCGAGCTGATTGAGGGATAGTCGGAGTCCCCACGACTGACCGGAGGATCTCGTCATGGCTGAGAAGCAGTCCGTCCTCGGCCGGGTCACCGCACTCGCGCAGGCCGACGTCCAGACGCTGATCGACGACTCCGCTGACCCCGAGCAGCTGTTCATCGCGCTCGGGCGCGCGTTCGCGACGACGATCACCGAGGCGGAGGACGCTCTCGCCGTCGCGGTGGCGGCCAAGCGGTTGACCGAGCACGACCGTGCGGAGGACCGGCAGACCGCCGACGACTGGGGCGTCCACGCGGCGACCGCTGCCTATCACGCGGCTGAGCTGCGGGTCGAAGGCAACATGAGTGGCGCGGCGGTCTTCGACGGCCTCGCCCGTACGGCGCTGGAGCGGCAGCTCACGACCGAGCGGGCCGTCGCCGACGCCGCCGGCGTGGTCGCGGCGCTTGCGTCGTACGTCGAGCGGCTGCGCGAGCAGCTCGACCTCGCCAAGGAAGAGCTCGCCGTCCTCGAGGAGCGCCGCAACCTCCAGATCGGCCACCTCGAACCCGAGGACGGGCGCCTCCTCGACCCCGAGATCCCCCACGTCCTCGACCCCGACACCGAGCTGAGGGCGTTCGCGGAGAAGCTCCTGCGCGAGGACGAGCGGCAGACGTCCACGGTGGAGCAGCCTTCCTACCTCGACGGCCGTTTCACCGAGACCGTGGCCCCCGCGCTGCGGCCCGAGGTCGAGCGCCGCCTCGAGCTCGTGCGTCCTGACGAGGGCGAGCTCGTCGCCGCACTGGCGATGCGGGCGTCCGCGGAGGCCGCACGCATCGCGGACGAGGCCGAGCGGATGGTCGCTCAGGCTCAGCAGCAGGCAGAGATCGAGGTTGACCAGGTCGAGGTGGCGGCTGAGCAGAAGGTCCTGCCCGAGCCTGCACCGGTGCCGGAGCAGCAGGCCGTGGCCGAGCCGGAACCCGAGCCTGAGCCGCAGGTCGCGGCCGAGCCGGAGCCTGAGCCGCAGGTCGCGGCCGAGCCGGAACCGGAGCCCGAGCCCGAGCCCGTCGACTCGCCCGTCGAGGCGGAAGCGGACCTGGAGCTGGAGCTGGAGGATGAAACGTTCATCGAGGGTGAGGTCGTCGCGCCCGTCGAGCTCGCCCGCCGGCGCCGCCTTGCGGAGCAGTCGCCGTCCTCCGAACTCCCGACGCACGACGACGTCGGCCTCGGCCTCGGCCTCGACGGGGAGAGAAGCGTCGTCGTCGAGAGAAACCTCGTCGTCGAATCGGCCGCCCAGGAGCCTGCTGTCGAGCCCGTCGAGGCGGCGCCCGTCACGCTGGAGTCTGAGGTGGACGCCGACGCAGCTGGGCTGGCTCGCTCGGCCCAGGACGAGCCGGACGAGCAGGATCTCCACGACGAGACCGACGTCCGCGACGTCCACGACGAGACCCACGTCCGCGACGAGCCCGACGAGCCCGACCTCCAGGACGAGGCGGACGTCCGCAACGAGGGCGAGCCGAACGAGGAGGACGAGCAGGACCTCCACGACGAGACCGCCGCCCGCGACGAGCAGGCCCTCCACAGCGAGCAAGGCGAGCACGACGAGGACGAGCCGGCGGGGCGCTCGGCGTTCGACGACGAGCGGTCTCGGCCGGTCGGCGGCCGCCGGCGCGCAGACGTGCCGGTCAGAGGCCCCGACGACGACCTCGTCGCCCCTCCCGCCGACCACCCGCGCCGTGGCGATGCGCTGGGCGCCGCGCCGGAGGGTGACGACCACCGCGAGCCGCCGCCTTCTCCACGCTTCTCGTTGGGCCTGAACGGCACCTTGCCGCCCACCAACCCCTTCGCCGGCATCGCCGACGTCGACGCGGCGTACCGGCTCGCGCGGGCGCAGGAAGAGACGCAGTGGGACATGCCCGCCATCGTCGACGAGCCCCGTCCGACCGACCCGGCTGCACCCCCCGCCGGCCCGCACGCCGTCCACGGCCTGCCGGCGCCGGACGAGGACGAGCTCCCGACAACCGAGTACCCCGCGATCCGCTTCGACACCTTCGGTGGACCGGGGCCTGGACCGTTCGCTGCTTCGGCGCTCGCGGAGTCGGTGAACGAGCCGCCCGAACCGCGGGAGATCGGCCGGGACCACGATCCCGACATCGACGGGCGCGATGATCGGCCCTTCGTCCACGATCTGCCCGACAACGAGGACGACGTCCTCGCTCGCCGCCGAGCTCGACGCTCGCGGGACCCGCGGAGCCCTCGCGTACCGACCGCCTACGACCTCGCGTACGACCCGACCGAGGGTCCGAGCCACCCCAGCGTCAACGGGGCCGCGGGCACGCTCGACGACTCGGGCGACGCGCAGGTCTTCCCCCTGCGTCCGCGGGGCGACACCCCGCCCGACCAGCAGCGCTGACCCTCAGAGAACAGGGCCGGGCCCCCCCCGCGGCGGGGCCGGCCCGGGCCGCCGCCGGCGGGCCCCCCCCCGCCCCCCCCCCCAGCGCGCCCCCCCCACCACCCGGCCGGCCCCCCCCGGGGGGGGGCCCCGGCCCTGTTCGCGGCGCTCAAGTCAGGAGGGTCCGGACGACCCGGAGCCCCACGGAGAGCCGGGCGAGGTCGGGAGTGTCCTCTCCCCAGATCTCCTCGAGGGTCTCCTCGGCCCGCTTCAGGGTCACGGCCTCGGACGTGCCCCATGCGTCTACGCGGTCGTGCGGAGACAGCGCGTCGTCCGTCGTCGCGAGCACCTTGCGGACAAGCTGCCCCTGGACGCCCAGCAGGTCGTCACGCAGCGCGGCACGCGCCATCGACCGCCAACGGTCGTCGCGCGGCAGCGCCTGGATGCGGTGCGAGAGCCGGTCCAGACCGAGCTGTTCGCCGCGCTCGGCGAACACCCGGGCGACGGTCGAGGCATCGACACCGGTCGAGAGGGCGATGTCGGCCATCTCGATCGCGCCGTACGCGGGTCCGAGCGCAGCGAACGCCTCGGCGTCGTGCGTGGCGACCCCCGCCTTCTCGAGCTTGTCGGCCCGATCGCGCCACCTGGCGTGCTCGCGCCCGACCAGGAGCTCCGGGAGGTCACGCAGCAGGTGCTGCACCGTCGTCCCGAAGTAGTCGACGCTCCCCTCCACGTCGTCGAACCGCCGGTGGTTCACCAGCCATCGGGACATCCGCTCGACGAGCGCCTGGAGCGCACCTCGCATCTGCTCCTGGACGTCGGCCGGCACCTGGTTGTCGAGGTCGGCGACCCGTTCGATCAGGGCACCCTCGCCGCAGATCTCCGCAGCGATCGACCGCGCGCGAGCGAGCTGGTCGGCTGACACCCCGGTCTCGCCCGAGAGCCGGTGGAAGTACGAGACACCACCACGGTTCACCATCTCGTTGACGATCGCCGTGACCACGATCTCGCGACGCAGCGGGTGCTCGGCCATGTCGCCGCGATAGGCGTGCTGGAGCGGCGTCGGGAAGTAGCGGAACAGGTGGGCTCGGTAGTACGGGTCGTCGGCGATGTCGGACGAGAGCAGCTCCGCCTCGAGCACGATCTTGGTGTACGCCAGCAGCACCGCGAGCTCCGGAGCCGTCAGACCGACACCTTGCGCGCGCCGGTCGGCGATCTGCTTCTCGTTGGGCAGGTACTCCAGAGCCCTGTCGAGGTAGCCGGCCCGCTCCAGCCGCGTCATCCAGCTCGCGTGAGCGTGCAGGAGGCTCACCGCGGCGTCGACCGAGCCCGCGAGCGACACGTTCTGCTCGTAGTTGTCGCGGAGGACGAGCCGTCCGACCTCGTCGGTCATGGAGGCGAGCAACGAGTCGCGCTCCTCCGACGAGAGCTCGCCCCGAGCAGCGGCCTGGTTGAGCAGGACCTTGATGTTGACCTCGTGGTCGCTGGTGTCGACGCCGGCGGAGTTGTCGATGAAGTCGGTGTTGATCCGGCCACCGGTCAGCGCGTACTCGATGCGGCCGCGCTGGGTGAGCCCCAGGTTGCCGCCCTCGCCCACGCACTTGCAGCGCAGCTCGTTGCCGTTGACACGGAGAGTGTTGTTGGCTTTGTCGCCGACGTCGGCGTGCGACTCCGTCGACGCCTTCACGTAGGTCCCGATCCCGCCGTTCCACAGCAGGTCGACCGGCGCCTTCAGGATGGCCCGCAGCAGCTCCGGCGGACTCAGGCTGGCCACGTCTTCCTCGATGCCGAGGACCACGCGCATCTGCGGGCTCACCGGCACCGACTTGGCGGCGCGGGGGAACACTCCTCCACCCTCGGAGATCAGGTCCTGGTCGTAGTCCGCCCAGCTCGAGCGGGGCATCGCGAAGAGCCGCTGGCGCTCGACGTAGGACCGTGCTGCGTCGGGATCGGGATCGATGAAGATGTGCCGGTGGTCGAACGCCGCCACCAGGCGGGTGTGCTCCGACAGGAGCATGCCGTTGCCGAAGACGTCCCCCGACATGTCGCCGATGCCGACGCAGGTGAAGTCCTCGCGCTGACAGTCCACGCCCATCTCACGGAAGTGGCGCTGCACCGACACCCACGCCCCGCGAGCGGTGATCCCCATCGCTTTGTGGTCATAGCCCACGGAACCGCCGGAGGCGAAGGCGTCCCCCAGCCAGTAGCCGTAGTCGGCCGAGATCTGGTTCGCGATGTCGGAGAACGTCGCGGTGCCCTTGTCGGCGGCGACGACCAGGTAGGTGTCGTCGCCGTCGTGCCGCACCACGTCCGGAGGGGGCACGGCACGGTCGCCCACCCGGTTGTCGGTCAGGTCCAGCATCGAGGAGATGAACGTCTTGTACGAGGCGATGCCCTCCGCCATCCACGCCTCGCGGTCGCTCACATCCGGCAGCCGCTTGCAGTAGAAGCCGCCCTTGGCCCCGACCGGGACGATGACCGCGTTCTTGACCATCTGCGCCTTGACCAGCCCCAGGACCTCCGTACGGAAGTCGTCGCGGCGGTCAGACCAGCGCAGACCGCCGCGGGCGACCGCCCCGAAGCGCAGGTGCACGCCCTCGACCCGCGGTGAGTAGCAGAAGATCTCGTGCGCGGGTCGCGGCTCGGGGAGGTCCGGGATCTCACGTGGCGCGAGCTTGAACGAGACGTACGACCGCGGGCGGCCGTCGGCGTCCCGCTGGTAGTAGCTGGTGCGTGCGGTGGCTCGGACCAACGTCCGGTACGACCGCAGGACGCGGTCGGCGTCGAGCCCTTCGACGGCCTCGAGCCGCTTGCGCAGGTCGCTCTCGACGTCCTCGGTGAGCCGCTCCCGGTCGGCGTCGTCGATCGCGGGGTCGAACCGGGTCTCGAACAGGGCGACGATCTGGCGGACGACGTCGGTCTCGGCCAGGAGGACGTTCTGCAGCGACTCCAGGCTGAACGGCGTCCCGGCCTGCTGCAGATAGCGCGCGTACGCCCGCAGGACCACGACCTGACGCCACTCGAGCTCCGCGGCGAGAACGAGCCTGTTGAAGCCGTCGACCTCCGCCCGGTCCTCCCAGCAGGCGACGAACCCGTCGGTCAACCGCCTCAGACCGTCGTCGTCGGCGACCGTGCGCGAGCGCGCGCGGAACCAGTAGACCCAGACCGGCTCCGGAGTGGCGAGACGGTAGGGCCGTTCGTCGATGATGTCGACGCCGTGCGAGGCGAAGACGGGGAGAACGTCGGTCAGTGCCGCAGGCTCCCGGGTGTAGAGACGCAGACGCAGCGCGTGCTCGTCGTCGACGGCGGGGTCGGGCTCCACGGTGAGCCTGACGCGGTCGTCGCCGTCGAGGAGCGCTCGCGCGGAGAGGATGTCGTCGACCGCGCTCGCAGCGCTGATGTCCTCCTTGTAGCCGGCCGGGAACGCGCCGCGAAAGTCGGCCAGCTGCGCGGTCGCGGCCGCCTTGCCGAAGCGGACCTCCATCGCCTCACCGACGGCGTCGCTCCACGAGCGCACCGCCTCCGCGATCTCGGTCTGGAGCTCGGCGGGCTCCACCTTGCCGAGCGTCTCCCCCGGCCTCGGGCGTACGACGAGATGGACCCGGGCCAGCTGTGACTCGCTCACCCAGACGCTGTAGTCGATCATCGGGTCCCCACCGACCCGGGCTGCGACCATCTTCTCGATCGTGAGCCGTGCACCGGTCGTGTAGCGGTCACGCGGCAGATAGACCAGGCACGACAGGAACCGGTCGTACGAATCGCGACGGACGAAGAGCTGGACGTGCCGGCGCTCCTGCAGGTGGATCAGGGCCTCGGCGATCTCGGCCAGCCCATCGACCGGTGTCTGGAAGAGCTCGTCACGGGGGTAGGTCTCGAGAAGGTCGAGGATCTCCTTCGCCGCGTGGCTGTCGGCGTCATAGCCGAGGCCCGAGATCACCTGCTCCACCTTGCGGTCGAGGATCGGGATGCGGGTGATGCTCCCGGTGTAGGCCGAGGACGCGAACAGCCCGAGGAACCGTCGCTCACCCACCACCTCACCGGAGGCGTCGAACGACTTGATGCCGATGTAGTCCAGGTAGCTGTTGCGGTGCACGGTCGAGCGCGAGTTGGCCTTCGTGATGACGAGGACCGTCTTGTCGCGCGCACGCGCGCGCGAGCGCGTGGGCAGCGGGCTCCGCGAGGCCGTGTCCTTGCGCCCGCCACGCAGGATCCCGAGCCCGCTCGTCGGGACGGTCCGCAGACGCTCCTCGCCGACGTCACCCTCGAGGTCGTATTCCCGGTAGCCGAGGAAGGTGAAGTTGTCGTCGGCGAGCCAGGCGAGCAGCTGCGCCGCCTCTGCGGACTCGTCGGCCACGATCCCCGCCGGCGGGTCGGACCGGAGCTCGGCGACGATCTCCAGCGCCCGGGAGCGCATGGGAGCCCAGTCGTCGTTGACCAGCGCGACGTCCTCGAGGACGCGGCGCACACCCTCGGCGATCGCCTCGGCCGCCTCGGCCCGGCCTCGGTGGTCGATCTCGAAGTACATCCACGACTCACGGGTCGCGTGCGGCTCGCCGGTCGATCCGGCCACACGGGCCGAGACCAGCTCTCCGTCCTCGTCACGCACCACGTCGAGCTGAGGGTGGACCAGCCAGTCCACCCCGAACCCGGCCGTGGACAGGTAGGCGATGGTGGAGTCGACCAGGAAGGCCCGGTCGTCGGTCACCACCTGCAGGACCAGGCGTCCTCGCGCGTCCCACCCGTCCTCGTCGACGGTCGGCTCCCAGACGCGCAGCAACGTCTCGCCGGGCTCACGGACACGCGCCAGCTCGGCATGGCTGAGGACGGCGCCGCGCAGGGCGTCGAGCGACCGTTCCTCCCGCTCGGCAGACGGGACGTGCTGGTAGTAGGCCTCGACCAGCACCTTGGCGACGTCGGCGGACAGCTCGCCTTCCTCGACGGACAAGATCCAACTCCTTCGGGTTCACATCGTTGTGACTCTCTGCACACTACTTCCCTGCCTTCGAGAGGCCGCCTGCCATGATGGCCCGATGAAGCTGCACGAGATCTCCGAGTACCCCGGCGCCACCCCCGAGCAGGTCTTCGCGATCATCCGCGACGACGAGTTCCGCGCGCAGGTCTGCGAGAAGATCCACGCCCTGGCGTACGAGGTGACGGTGGACGACGACGGCGATCAGGTCCGGGTCCGCATCGATCGGACCATGCCGGCGGAGATGCCCGACTTCGTCAAGAAGCTGACCGGCGAGACGGTCGAGGTGCGCCAGGTCGAGGAGTGGGGACCCCCCGCTGCCGACGGCGCCCGTCGCGGGACGGTCCGTCTCACGATCAAGGGCCAGCCGGCGACGATGAACGGGACCACGGCCATCCGGGCGACCCCCGACGGGTCGGAGCTCGTCGTGGAGGGCGACGTCAAGGTCGCGATCCCGCTGATCGGCCGCAGGATCGAGCCCGAGGTCGCGAAGGCCATCACGGCGGCCCTGCGCGTGGAGTCCTCGCAGGGCCGGGCGAGGATCGCCACCGAGGCCTGACCCGCGGTCGCGCGTCACCGGTCTCTCAGACACCGATCCACGCGGCGATCGCCGCGGCCCCGGCGCGCTGAAGCAGAGCGGGCGCCTCGGCGATGCAGCGTTCGAGGTCGGCCTCGAGCTCCTGGAGCGCGTGGACGCCCGCGAATCCTGCCTGCCGAGCCTGCGTCTCGGACAGCGTCGTCCGACCGCAGACCACGACCACGGGAACGCCCTGGCGCGCGGCCCTCGCCGCCACGACGGCGGGGGCCTTGCCGCGCAGCGTCTGCTCGTCGAACGACCCCT
>NZ_JARBCJ010000132.1:0-9797 GCF_028803055.1 Mumia sp. | reverse complement strand
GCCACGAGCGCCGGATGCGTCGGATGCGAAACCTCGGTCTCCTGAACGACGGCGACAGGGACGAGGACGACGACGACGACGACGGTCAGACCGAGGGCCGGCGCGTCGGCTGACGCCGGTCAGACCACCGGCGGGCGACCTCGTCGCGTCATCGCAGCGATGGTCCGCCATCGCATCGGACGCCTCGGGCCCGGGTCGCCGCGCCACCCCTCGGACCACCCGGCGAACCATGGCCGCAGCGCCGCGCGTCCCGACGCCGTCCGCACACCGCGCAGCACCGCCACGGCCGTCCAGGTCGCGACGTACGCCCAGGTGAACGGCCACGGCAGGTTCCGGCGCGCCAGCCACACACGGTTGCGCGCGTTCAGCCGGTAGTAGAAGTCGTGCCGGGCCGGGTCGATCGCCGGGTGGGCGCACCGCAGGTCCCCTCGGTACCAGACCTCGTACCCCGCGTCCCACACCCGCCATGCGAGCTCGATGCCCTCGTGCGCGTAGAAGTACTCGTCGCCCCAGCCGCCCGCGGCGTCGAAGGCTGCTCGCCGGACGACCAGCACGCCCTCCCACAGCGAGAACGCGGGCGAGGAACGGCGCGGGTCGCCCTTGCGCATCCGGGGGATCCACCGCGTCGGCGCCTCCTCCCCCGGGCTCTCGACGCGAGGCTGGACCACCCCCAGCCGCCGGTCGTCCGCGAACAGCTCCGAAGCCCTCGCGAGGAAGTCCGGGTCGACCAGGCGCGCGTCGTCGTCGACGAAGAGCAGCAGGTCGCCCGTGACGTGGGGCACACCGGCGTTGCGGCCCGCCGGGATCCCGAGGTTCTCCGGGAGCGCGAGCGTCGCGACGCCCTCGGGCAGGTCGACCGGAGCCCATCCGTTGCCGACGCACACCACGTCGACGTCGACCCCCTGCTGGGCCAGCACCGAGTCGATCGCGGCGCGGAGGTCGTCAGGGCGCTTGCCCTGGGTCAGGATGACGGCTCCGACACGGGGGCGTACGGCGGTGGTCACGCGAGCCACCGTACCCGCGGGCCTCAGGGAGGCTCGCTGCCGGTCAGGACGCGACAGCGTCGCCGTACGTCACGGCGAGCCGCCCCGCGGGTGCGACGTCGACGATCAGCGCAGAGGCCCGGACGGCGAGCTGGCCCGAGGTGTGGAGGATCCGGAAGCGCCCGCCCCGTCCACGGCTGAGCTCGACGACCTCGGGCAGGTCCGTGGGGCGTCGGCGCAGCCGCTCGCGCCACGACGGACGCCAGACCGGCACTCGGACGCCGTCGAACGTGAGCACGACGTGGACGGGCACGTCCCCGAGCGGCGAGGAGTCCTCCGAGATCGCCAGCGACACCGACAGCTGCGGCGTCATCCCGCCGTGGAAGGAGACGTGCTGGAGCCGCGAACCAGGGATGCGGGCGAGGATGTCGCCCGCCCACAACCCGTATCCGCGCGCCCGGTCGGAGAGTGTCACGGGCCGTCGCATGAACGCATCACAGCACATCGAGCGGTCACGCTCGCGCTGCCACGCGGGCTCACCGACCCGCCAGCATGTCCTCGAACGAGGACGTCAGGGTGAAGGGATCGGCTGCCGGAGGCGCCTCCCGTGCCGCGACAAGCGCTGCCAGCTCGCCGCCCGCCCGCTCGATCCGTTCCTGCAGAGGACCGGTCGCGCCGTCCGCCCCGCCCCAGTCCTCGGCCGCGGCGAACACCGCGGTCGGCACGACGACCGCGCGCAGGTAGGCGAACAGCGGCCGCAGGGCATGCTCGAGCGCGAGCGAGTGGCGTGCGGTCCCGGCGGTGGCCGCGATCAGGACCGGCTTGGCCGCCAGTGCGTCCTTCTCGAGGACGTCGATGAACGACTTGAACAGCCCTGAGTACGAGGCCGTGAAGATCGGCGTGGCGACGACGAGACCGTCTGCGGCGACGACATCGTCGATCACGGTCTGCAGCCCTGCCGGGGCGAACCCCGTCAGCATCGCGTCGGTGATGTCGTGCGCGTGCTCGCGGAGCCCGTGCACCCGCACATCGGCGTCGATGCCTCGGGTGAGCAGTCCGTCCCGGACGGCCTGCGTGAGCCGGTCGGCGAGCAGTCGCGTCGAGGACGGATCGCTCTGACCGGCACTGATGACGGTGATCGTGCGGCTGGTCATACGGTCGCCTCCTCGGTGCTCTCCTGGACGGACGTGCCGGTGACGTCGTCGCCGTCGGCATGGACGGTGGCGTCGTGGCCGCCGCCGGCAGCGGCCACCAGCGACGCGTGGGTGGGTGCGTCGGGGACGTGGTCGGGCTTGAGCGCCGCGAACTCCTTGCGGAGGACAGGCACGACCTCCTCGCCGAGGAGGTCGAGCTGCTCGAGGACCGTCTTGAGCGGCAGGCCCGCGTGGTCCATGAGGAACAGCTGGCGCTGGTAGTCGCCGACGTACTCCCTGAACCCGAGCGTCCGCTCGATCACCTGCGCGGGACTGCCGACGGTCAGCGGCGTCTCGCGGGTGAAGTCCTCCATGCTCGGCCCGTGCCCGTAGACGGGTGCGTTGTCGAAGTACGGTCGGAACTCGTCGACGGCCTCCTGGCTGTTCTTGCGCATGAAGACCTGTCCACCGAGACCCACGATGGCCTGGTCGGCGGTCCCGTGTCCGTAGTGCTCGAACCGCTGACGGTAGAAGGCGATCATCCGCTCGGTGTGGCTCGCGGGCCAGAAGATGTGGTTCGCGAAGAAGCCGTCACCGTAGTACGCGGCCTGCTCGGCGATCTCGGGACTGCGGATCGATCCGTGCCAGACGAAGGGCGGCACCCCGTCGAGCGGGCGCGGCGTCGAGGTGAAGCCCTGCAGCGGCGTACGGAACTTGCCTTCCCAGTCCACGACGTCCTCGGTCCACAGGCGTCGCAGCAGGTGGTAGTTCTCGATCGCGAGCTCGATGCCCTGCCGGATGTCCTTGCCGAACCACGGATAGACCGGGCCGGTGTTGCCGCGGCCCATCATCAGGTCGTTGCGGCCGTCGGAGAGGTGCTGCAGCGTCGCGTAGTCCTCGGCGATCCGGACGGGATCGGTCGTCGTGATGAGCGTCGTCGACGTCGAGAGGATCAACCTCTCGGTCTGTGCGGCGATGTAGGCCAGCGTCGTGGTCGGCGCGGACGGGATGAAGGGCGGGTTGTGGTGCTGCCCGGTGGCGAAGACGTCCAGTCCCACCTCCTCGGCCTTCGTGGCGATCGCGACGGTCGCCTTGATCCGCTCGTGCTCGGTCGGTGTCCGGCCCGTCGTGGGGTCGGTCGTGACGTCACCGACGGTGAAGATCCCGAACTGCATCGTGTCCTCGTCTCCGACCGCGTCTGCGGTCTCACACCAAAGTAGTGCACAGTTCAACTAAATGACAACGCGCGCTATTCCCCTACCGTGGGTGGATGGCGACAGACTCCGCGCTCGATGCGCTGCGATCCATGCTTCTCGACCGCGTCGACCGCACCGACGAGCTGGTCGATGCCCTCACGGACGACCTCCCGACACCGATCGGCACCTACCGCCCGGACGGCGAGGCCAACACCGTCTGCTGGCTGCTCTGGCACCAGGCACGCGTGCTCGACGACCACGGCGCGGATCTCGCGGGCACGCTCCCGGTCTGGACCGACGGCGGATGGTACGACGAGCTGCGCCTCCCCTTCACGAAGGAGGCCACCGGGTACGGCCAGTCCGCCGACGAGGTGGCCCAGGTCGTCGCGAGCGGCGGACAGCTCGCCGGCTACCACCACGACGTCACCGCGCGGGTGCGCGACTACCTCGCAGCGGTGGACGTGGCCGAGCTCGAGCGCGTCGTCGACCGACGGTGGGACCCGCCGGTCACGGCGGCGGTCCGGATCGTCAGCATGCTCGACGACAGCGTCCAGCACCTCGGCCAGGCGGCATACGTCCGCGGCCTGGCCGAGCGTGCAGGTCTCGGCGACGAGTGACCGTCAGGCCGTGTCGATCAGCACGATCGGGTCTGCCGTCGGCTCCTTGGAGCCGCCGGCCGGCTCGACGCTGATCGCGACCGCGGTGACGCCCGAGACGTCCTCCATGACGTGCGCGCCTCTGCCACCCTGCTCATCGCGTGGCAGCACGCCGGCGCTGTGCATCGTGCCGTCGCTCTGGGTCCACATCTGGTAGTCGTACCCGTCGGCGAGCTTCGGCAGGTCGGCGACGACCATGACGGCCTTCGCGAGATCAGCCGACTGCACCACGCTCACCGTTCCGCCACCCGCGACCGGCGCCGACACCATCGCGGCGTCGGGGGCCGAGAGGACCTCGGTGATCGCGGCCTGCTGCGCCTCGATCTGGTCGGCCTGGTCGCGCTGGGACACCCCGAAGACCGCGGCACCGACCACGAGGGCGAGCGCGGCCGCAGCGACGAGCACGCGGGTGGGCCAGCCCTTCAGCCGGCGCCGGCGTCCGCCGAGCTCCACGACCACCGGACGCTCCTGCGGCGTCCGAGCGATCGCGTCGAGGACGCCCTGCCGCAGGTGCGGAGGCGCCACGACCTCCTCGGCGGCACCGAGCCGAGCGGCGGTCACGAGGAACCCTCCGACCTCCTCAGCGCAGTCGGAGCACCGGCTGAGGTGAGCCTCGTACGCCTCGCGCTCCTCGGTGTCGAGGGCGTCGAGGGCGTAGGCACCGGCGAGGTTGTGGGGGTCCGTGGTCATGCCGTCACCCCCAGGCAGTCGCGCAGCCGGATCAGGCCGTCGCGCAGTCGTGTCTTCACCGTCGCCGGATTCGCCTCCAGCATCACCGCAACCTGGGCGTAGGTGTGGCCCTGATAGTAGGCCAGTCCCACGGCCTCTCGCTGCAAGTCTGTCAACGTGCCGAGGCAGCGACGAACCTGTTCGTGCTCCAGCCGCACGGTCACCTCGTCGGCGACCTGGTCGTACGCCGGACCACCGGACCAGTCGTACCGCGCGTCCCGGTCGGCCGCCGCCTGGTCGTGGCGGACGGCGTCGACGGCCCGCCGGTGGGCCAGGGTGAGCACCCACGACCGCGCCCGGCCCCGGCCGGCGTCGAAGTTCGGCGCCTTCTGCCACACCTGCAAGAACACCTCCTGCGTCACCTCCTCCGAGCGGACCGGGTCGCGCAGGACCCGGCGTACGAGACCGAAGACCGCCCCCGACAGGGCGTCGTAGACCGAACCGAAAGCGTCCTCGTCCCCCCGCGCGACACGCGCCATCAGGGCCTCGAGGTCGTCGGTCGCCGGTGGAGGGACCGCGTGCGGGTCCCCGCGTCGATCGTGCTCCGGATCTGGCATCCGTACTCCTGCGCTCGGGGGGTCTCACTGGTGATTCGTCACCGCCCACCACGTGGATGGTCCGTGGCCCGATCACATTCTCGCCCGTCGCGCCCATCCCTGTCGCGGGCGGCCGCGAAGCAGGAGCATGGTCCACCACCAAGCATCGCGCCAGGCGCTGGCAGCAGGGTCGGGCGTCCTCGCCGCCCTTGCCGGCACGGCGGCGGGTGCTGCGGTCGCGACCCTGACCGGTGGTCCCTCGCCGGTCGTGGCCGTCGGCAACGCCTTCGTCGCACGGACACCGGGGTGGCTGAAGGACTTCGCCGTGCGCCAGTTCGGGGAGGACGACAAGGCCGTCCTGCTGGCCGGTACCGCGGTCGTGCTGGTGCTGATCGCGGCAGGTGCCGGCTGGATCGGGCTGACTCACCCGAGGATCGCGGTCGGGCTCGTCGTGGTGACAGGCGTGCTCGCCGTGGCCGCGACCCTGGCGGACACCACGACGTCGGTTCCGCCGGACGTGGCGGTGCTGGCGCCGCTGGCGACGGTCGCCGTCGGCGTCGCCGCGCTGGTGGTGCTGCTCGCCCCCTTGCGCACCCCGTCGCCGCTGGGCCCACGTCGCGAGGACGACCTCCCGTCGGGGTTCGACCGGCGCGCGTTCCTGGTGGCAGCGCTCGGGACGGCGGCGGTCGCCACGGTCGGCGGAGGCGTGACGCGGCTCCTCGGGACGTCCGACGCTGCTGCGTCCCGGGCGACCGTGACGATCCCCCGGCCGATCGACGCCGCGGTGCCGGGGCCCGCAGGCGTCGACCCGCTGCGAGGCATCTCTCCGTACCTGACGGACAACCACGACTTCTACCGCGTCGACACGGCGCTCACGGTCCCCGACGTCCCCGCCGACACATGGCGGCTGCGGATCCACGGCGACGTCGACGAGGAGCTCGAGCTGACCTTCGCCGACCTGATCGCCGAGCCGCTGATCGAACGGCGCATCACCTTGACGTGCGTGTCCAACGAGGTCGGTGGAGAGTACGCGGGCAACGCGACGTGGATCGGCGTCCCCCTCGCAGGCCTGCTGCGGCGTGCCGGCGTGCGCGACGGCGCCGACGCGCTGAAGTCGACGAGCGCGGACGGCATGGTCATCGGCACTCCGCTCGAGGCGGTGCTCGACGGCCGCGACGCCATGGTCGCCGTCGCGATGAACGGCGATCCCCTCCCGCTCGAGCACGGCTTCCCCGCCCGGATGGTCATCCCCGGACTCTACGGTTACGTCTCCGCGACGAAGTGGCTCGTCGACCTCGAAGTCACGCGGTTCTCCGACTTCACGGCGTACTGGACCTCCCGCGACTGGGCCGAGCAGGCGCCGATCAAGCTCGCCTCCCGCATCGACGTCCCCCGAGGATTCCAGTCCTTCGAGTCCGGCGACGTGCGCGTCGGCGGTGTCGCGTGGGCACAGAACGTCGGGATCAGTGCCGTCGAGGTCCGCATCGACGACGGCTCGTGGGAGCCCGCGCGGCTGGCGCCTGAGGACGGGATCGACACCTGGCGGCAGTGGACGTGGCGATGGGCCGACGCCACCTCCGGCGACCACACGCTCGCCGTCCGTGCCGTCGACGCCGACGGCAACACCCAGACCTCCGACCGCGCTGACCCGCGTCCGGACGGCTCCACCGGCTGGCACAGCGTCCAGTTCTCGGTGGAGTGATCACACCATCGAAGGAAGAGGAAAAGATGATGCGCACCACCACACGCAGGACCCGCTTCATGGCGACGGCGGCGCTGCTCGCCTCGCTCACGCTCGTCACCACCGCGTGCGGCGGTGACGACTCCGACTCCGACTCGAGCTCCAGCGACTCGACGTCGAGCGCCTCGGCCTCGCCGTCGGAGTCGGCGACTGCCGACGACGCCGCGTCCGAGCTCGTCGGTCCCGGCTGCGCGGCATACGCCGAGCAGGTGCCGGACGGCCCCGGGTCGGTCGAGGGCATGTCCCAGGACCCGGTCGCGACGGCGGCAAGCAACAACCCGCTCCTGAAGACTCTCACCGCGGCCGTGAGCGGACAGCTCAACCCGGAGGTGAACCTCGTGGACACGCTCAACGGTGGTGAGTTCACGGTCTTCGCGCCGGTCGACGATGCGTTCGCGAAGCTGCCGAAGGACACCGTCGCGTCGCTGGGCACGCCCGCCGGCGCCAAGACCCTCGAGTCGGTGCTGACGTACCACGTCGTTCCCGGCCAGCTGAGCCCCGACGAGGTCGTCGGCACTCACAAGACCGTGAACGGCGCCGAGGTGGAGGTCGCCGGCTCGCCCGACGCGCTGACGGCCGGTGCGGAGGGTGCCGCGGTGGTCTGTGGCGGCGTCAAGACCGCGAACGCCACCGTCTACCTCATCGACACGGTGCTCATGCCGCCGGCGTGACCTGAGGAGACCAGACCGCCCGCCGGCCCTCCCCCACGACTCGGGGGTGGGGAGGACCGACGGGCGGTCCGTCGCGTCCGCCCTCAGCCCGAGGAACCCCGCTCGGCCTCGGACCCGGGAGACTCCGGCAGGTGCAGGTAGCCGCCGAGCAGCCGGCGGAGCCGAGCGAGCGCGCGATCCTTGGCCGGCACCGGCGACTCCGGGTCGGTCGACGAGAGACCGCGGGATGCCTGGACGATGAGCGAGTCGATGTGCTCGGCGACCGCCTCCGGCTCGGGCTCGCCGAACTCGCTGAGCGCCTCGCGCAGCGGCACCTGGAGCTGGGCGTGGAACTCCGTCATCGGACCGGCCAGGACGTGCGGTTCCACGACCCGGCTCAGCGCCTGCGCGACGGCCTGCTCCGAGCTGGCGAAGAGGTCGACGTTGGCCTCGATGTAGGCCCATACGCGGCCGCTCGGCGTGGAGGCTTCCGCCACCCTGCCCAGGACCTTCCCGGCCCAGTCGGGGAACAGCTCCTCGACGAGGGCGCCCAGCAGCTCGTCCGCCGACGCGAAGTACTGGTACACGCTGCTTCGTGCGAGGCCCGCCCGGCGACCGACCTCGCCCATCGAGGGTGCCTCGCCGGTCTCGGCCAGGATGGTGTGTGCCGCGTCCAGGAGTGCCTGGCGCTGGCGAGCGTGGTGCTCGGCCACCGTCGGCGCCGCGATCCGTGGCATGTCACTCCTTCAGCAGTGTCGGAACCTCCGACGATCCCATCAGACCGACTCGGCGACGACGGGCCCGAGTCGGCCGTCGACCATCTCGAGGACACGGTCGCAGTGGTGGAGGACGTCGTGGTCGTGGGTGACCATGATGCTCGCCACCCCGTGCTCGTGCGCCTCCCGGGCCAGCAGTCCCACCACCTCCTGGCTGCGACGGCGGTCGAGGGCCGCGGTCGGCTCGTCGACGAGGAGGACCTCGGGGCGGGTGACGAGCGCGCGGGCGATCCCGACGCGTTGCCGCTCCCCGCCGGAGAGCTCGTGCGGACGGCGCCGCGCCTTGTGCTCCATGCCGACCTCGGCCAGGAGCTCACGCGGGTCGCGGGCGTCGGCGACCTTGCCGAACGTCAACGGCAGTCGGACCTGGTCGAGGCTGGTGAGCGCCGGGACCAGGTTGCCGCTCTGGAAGACGAAACCGATCCGCTGGCGACGTACGCGCGTGAGCTCACGCGGTGACGCGGTCGTGAGGTCGACGTCGCCGAGGCGGACCTGGCCGGAGGTCGGCGTGGTGAGTGCGCCGGCCACCGCGAGGAGGCTCGACTTGCCGGAGCCCGAAGGTCCGACCACGGCCACGAGCTCGCCCTCGGCGACCTCGATGCTGACCGAGTCCAGGGCTCGGACCGTCTCGTCGCCGTCTCCGTGCAGGAGCGTGACGTCGGACAAGGACAGGACGGCGGTCATCGGCTGCCTCCCAGGGCAGTGAGGGGATCGATGCGGGTGAGGCGCACGACGGCGACCGCGGCGCCGGCGAGACCCAGCACGAGCAGCAGCACCGTGGCACCGATGACCGGACCGGCCTCGAGGGCGAACGGCATGGACGTCGTCGCGAGAGCGGCGCCGGCGGCCAGGCCGATGCCGATGCCGATGCCGGCGGAGGCGACGAGCAGGACGATGGACTGCATCAGGCTGTCGCGCAGAAGGTAGCCGGTGCTCGCCCCGAGCGCGCGGAGCACGGCGATCTCCTGTCGCCGCTGGATCGTCAGCACGGTGAAGAAGGCACCGACGACGAGCGCGGAGATGGCATAGAGGAAGCCCTGGATCAGCTGGAGCGTCGAGGTCTCGGCGGTGTAGCCCGGAGAGCCGCCGTACGACTCCTCGCGGGTCAGCGAGGTGGTGCCTGCCGCCTCGTCACCTGCGGCCAGGTCGACCTCGGCGCCGTCCTCGGCCTTGACCGCGACAGCGGTGAACTCGTCGTAGACCCGGTCGGGCACGGCGTCACCGGCGCGGACGCCCGCGCGGATCTCCTGCCACGTCTCGAGCGGGAGGTAGCCGATGTCGACGTGGCCGAAGGTGTGCTGGTCGGCGAGCACGCCGACGACCTTCAGCTCGGTGCCTGAGGGTTGCAGCACGACGGTGTCGCCGATCTCCACCCCCTCCTCGGCGGCGGTCCCGCT